>JAVVDT010000300.1:0-2623 GCA_032250875.1 Desulfuromonadales bacterium
CGATTTTGTCAAGGTTAAGACCGAGGAAGGTGAGATTGGTTATATTCAGCGGCACTATCTGACCCCCGACACGCCCAAGTCGCTGATCATCAACCGGTTGCAGCAAGAGCGCGACCGCCTTGCCGACAAGCTCGCTGAGCTGCAAAAGCAGATTGCCTTAACAACCTCCCGAAGCGACGCATCTCAGCAGGAGTTGAGCGAGCAGTTAGCGGAAAGCAACCGACAATTGAGTGCGCTGCAGAAGGACCTTGCAGAAAGCCAGGCAGACCTGATCCGAACCAGCCATGAGTTCCAGACTTTGCAAAGCGACGCCAGGGAGGTTGTCGCAATCGCCAAAGAGCGTGATCAGCTGCGCAAGACCAACCAGGAATTGGCGGCTGCTCTCAGCGAGCTTGAAGAGAAGGTGAAAGATCTGAGCATCACCGGTCTCATCAAGTGGTTTTTGGCAGGTGCCGGGGTTCTTCTCCTCGGTTGGATCTTCGGCCGCTTTGCCGGCGGACGGCGGCGCAGTCGACTCTAAAGATCGTTCAGCAGGCGGTAGATTTTCTGTTGCAGATCCCAGGCAGCATCAGCCTGTGCATCGAAGCCTTCGATATCCTCGAAGACAAGACGAGCCTTATCGAGGGTATCGTGGGCTTTAAGCAGGACCGGCGTCAGTTCGGATTCAAGGCGCATACGGGGAACTTCACCGACCTGCTCGACCCATTCCTGCAGACCTTTACTGGCCTTTTTCACAATCCGTGCGCCCGGTTCAGCTCGGGGGTCACAACCTTTCAGTTGTGTCCGGAACGCGGCAACATCTTTAGCAATTTCACGAAAGCGGTTGGAAATACTCATCCGCCACATCCTTTCAAAGCAATTTTACAGGAACAGAAGCATGGCTGATGCCTGCCGCCACTTTGGCAGCTGGAAACCCCGAATAAACATGATGATGTTTGCAGATGGCCACATCCTAATCGAACCATGTCAGCAAGACAATCGAAAAGGCGGGTTTGCGGTTGACTGATTACGAAGGAGCCTGATAATCTTGAGTCGTTGTTAAAAATCAAGTTTTACGCCCTGGGGGAGTAGCTTCTACTGAGAGTCTGTCCAGACGACCCCTCGAACCTGATCCGGATCATACCGGCGTAGGGAAGCGGCGCAATTTTCGGGAGTTCACTCGAAAAGGGCCGCCTTGTGCGGCTCTTGCTGTTTCAAGGCAGGAAACATGAGCCAGTAGTCTGCCGGCAAAGAGGTTGACAAACACATGCAGATTAAAGTCAATGAACGCGATTACACCTTTGCAGATAACACGACTGCCGGTGCTGTCAAAGCTCGCATCAAAGCAGATGCCGATTTGTTGATTATCAACGGATTCCCTGCCTCTGCCGAGACGCTGCTGAGCAACGGCGACCGGCTGATCCTGATCCGCCGCGGTGAAGTGCCCGGCGCTGACGAACTGGATGCCTTGCTGACCGCCCGCCATACACCGGGGGTGCATGAAGCGGTCAAAGGGTCAATCATCGGCATTGCCGGTGTCGGCGGCCTCGGTTCGGCGATCGCAATCGCGCTGGCCCGTACCGGTATCGGCCAACTGATCATTGCCGACTTCGACATAGTCGAACCGTCCAATCTCAATCGACAGCAGTTTTTTATCGATCAGATCGGCCTGCCGAAAGTCTATGCGCTGCGCGACACCCTGGCGCGCATCAACCCGAACGTGCGGGTGACGGCCTGCCATTTGCGTTTGACCCCGGCCAACATTGCGGAGGTGTTCGGCCACGCTCAAATCCTGGTGGAGGCCTTCGACCAGGCGCAGCAGAAAGTCATGCTGATCGAGACCTTTGCCGCCGGGTTTCCGCAACGCCCGATCGTGACCGGCTCGGGTATGGCAGGCTACGGCCCGGCCAATACAGTTCTGACACAGCAGGTGGCCAACAATCTTTATCTCTGTGGTGACGGCAGTACCGCTGCGGCTCCCGGCACCGGTCTGATGGCACCCCGCGTCGGTGTCGCTGCTCATCACCAGGCCAACGCGGTACTGCGTCTGCTGCTGGGCCACAACCCTGCAACCGAGGAAGCATAAATTGATGGAAATCATCTTCAACGGCAAACCCCGCGAGATCCAGACCGGCATCAGCATTCAGGAGTTTCTCGACCAAGTTCAGCTCGACTGCCTGCAGGTCGTGGTCGAGCATAACCGCAACATCATCCCGCGGCAGAGGCTGGCTGAAACTTTTTTAAAGACTGGCGATACGCTGGAAGTGATTCACTTCGTCGGCGGGGGGTAAGGTCGGGGGCTGGGGGCTGGAGGCTGGGGCTGTGGAGTCCAGATTACGAGAGTTTAGCAGCAATCTTTAAATCGACAGGGTTTTTCAGGGAATATGCCAATGGATAAATTAATTATTGCCGGACGTACCTTTACCTCACGCCTGATGGTCGGCACCGGCAAGTTTGCGTCCAACGCAGCGATGGTCGCCGCGATGGAAGGTTCGGGCTGCGAGATCGTTACCGTTGCTCTGCGTCGGGTCGATATCGACAACCCGCAGGACAGCCTGCTCCATCACATCGATGCCGAGCGTTTCCTGCTGCTGCCCAACACCAGCGGTGCCCGCGATGCCGAGGAGGCGATACGCCTCGCCCG
>JAVVDT010000301.1:0-2588 GCA_032250875.1 Desulfuromonadales bacterium
ATTCATCACCGTCAGATAGTAGATCAGATCTTCCTGGTGACAATACATGCGGGTCAAGCCGTCGTGCACGATGATGGCCATCTCATAGGCAAACGCCGGATCATAGGCTTTGATCTTGGTTGGGGCCATGGCCAGAACATGGCTGTGGCCGTCCTGATGCTGCAGCCCCTCGCCGGCCAGAGTCGTACGTCCGGCGGTCGCGCCGATCAGAAAACCTCTGGCGCGGCTGTCACAGGCCTGCCAGATCAAGTCGCCGACCCGCTGGAAACCAAACATCGAATAGAAGGTGTAAAAGGGGATGGTCTGCACGCCGTTGTTGGAGTAAGCGGTCCCTGCAGCGATGAAGCTGGCCATCGAACCGGCCTCACTCAGGCCTTCCTCCAGGATTGAACCGGTCTTCTTCTCGTTATAGTGCAGCAAGCTGCTTTTATCGATCGGATCATAGAGCTGACCGACATGACTGTAGATGCCGGCCTGACGGAAGAGGGATTCCATGCCGAAGGTGCGGGCCTCGTCGGGGACGATCGGCACAATCAGCTTGCCCAGTTCCGGATCGCGCAGCAATTTGGCCAGCAGATGGACATAAGCCATGGTGGTCGCCAGCTCGCGATCTCCGGAGCCGGCGAGATATTCGCTAATCAATTCATCAGTCTGACAAGCCATCGGTTGACTGCCGGCGAAACGGTTGGGTATCGAGCCGCCGAGATCGGCGCGCCGTTTCTTGAGATACTGCATCTCCGGGCTGTCTTCTGCCGGCCGATAAAAGGGAGCTTCAGCGATCTCGCTGTCGCTGATCGGGATATTGAAGCGGGTGCGAAACTCTTTCAGCTCATCCTCATTGAGCTTTTTTTGCGAGTGAGTGATATTCTTGCCCTCACCCGCTTCACCGAGGCCATAGCCTTTGATGGTTTGGGCCAGGATGACTGTCGGTGCGTCCTGATGCTCGACCGCCGCCTTATAGGCGGCGTGGACCTTGTCCGGGTCGTGACCGCCACGGGTCAATTGACCGAGTTGGTCGTCACTGTAAGTTTCCACGAGCTTGAGCAGTTCCGGATATTTGCCGAAGAAGTGCTCACGGACATAGGCTCCTTTCTTCAGGGTGAAATGCTGCATTTCGCCATCAAGCACCTCGTCCATGCGCTTTACCAGCAGACCCGTGTGGTCTTTTTCCAGCAGGCGATCCCAATCATCTCCCCAGATCACCTTAATAACGTTCCATCCGGCGCCGCGGAAGGCCGCCTCAAGTTCCTGGATAATCTTGCCGTTGCCTCGCACCGGCCCGTCCAGTCTTTGCAGGTTGCAGTTGACGACAAAGATCAAATTGTTGAGCTTCTCCCGTGATGCCAGGGTAATGGCGCCGAGGGATTCAGGTTCGTCCATTTCACCGTCGCCGAGCATCGCCCAGACTTTGCGGCCGCTCGACTTGCGCAGCCCGCGGTCGACAAGGTAATGGTTGAAGCGGGCCTGGTAAATGGCGGTAATTGCCGAGAGCCCCATGGACACGGTCGGGAACTCCCAGAAGTTTTTCATCAGGAAGGGATGAGGATAGGAAGACAGCCCACCTTCGGGGGCCAGTTCGTTGCGGAAGCGCTCCAGATCCTGCTCGCTGAGACGCCCTTCGAGGTAAGCCCGGGCGTATACGCCAGGCGCAGCGTGGCCCTGAAAGTAGACCATGTCGCCGAGAAACTCGTCGGTCCGTCCTCTCCAGAAATGATTGAAGCCAACCTCCCAGAGAGTCGCAGCCGACGCGTAGGTAGAAATGTGCCCACCAATACCGGTGCTTTCCCGGTTGGCGCGGACCACCATGGCCATGGCGTTCCAGCGAATAATTGATTTGATCCGCCGTTCGATCTCGCGGTTGCCGGGAAAGACCGGCTGCTTGTCCCTTGGAATGCTGTTGATATAAGGCGTATTTGCGGTGAAGGGCGTGCTGACTCCATGTTCCTGAGCGCGCACCTGCAGCAGCCTGAGCAACTGCCTGACCCGATCTTCTCCCTGCGTCTGCAAAACGTAATCGAGCGATTCACGCCATTCACGGTTTTCGATGTCGATCAAGGAATTGTTTGCTTTGCGGTCACTTGTACTCATGTTTCACAGCTCCTCTATGGGGAAGAGAGCATTTCAAAAAATGCCATCAACGAAGTTATCATCAAAATTTTCCCACATATTAAAATGTAACGGACATTTGGCATTTATCCATAGATGTCAGCATAAATAATCTTTCAGGCAACATGAAGAAACACCTGGTCGCACATTTCATCCGCAAAAACCAGGTCCGATAAAAACCCAGGCTTGAGTGTATATACTGTCACCGGAACACCCAATCTTGTCAACTTCCAGGCCTGCTCCCTGATGACGTTGTCCCAACGCCCCTGGCAGGCAACGATCATGGCAAGCAGATTGAATGCTGCCCCGAAGTGGCAGTCCACAGATTTTGATGTCATCCTCATGGATCTGCAGATGGTGGATATGGCCGGTCTCAAGGCGGCCCGTATAGTCCGACAGACTGATAACCAATAAGGATTGACACGACCCGAAGGCGTCGTCTCAATCCATTGTTCATGAAGCCCGAAATTTGGCACGCTCTT
>JAVVDT010000302.1:0-2584 GCA_032250875.1 Desulfuromonadales bacterium
CGTTTGCAGGTTCATAGCCGTAGCTATGGACCAAAAAGGAGCTGAAATATGGGCCAAACAACCGGATTTGCAGCCGGCTCATGGATAGTCCGACAGATTGCTACTATGGCGCAATTTTGTCGGTTCGGGAGTTTGATGATGACACAGAAATGGCGCGGTTGGGTTCTTGCAGGTATTGCCTTGACCATGTATCTTACGGGCGGGGTTTTGATCATGGCCGGGCTGATTATGATCGGCATGATGGGCAGTCAAGATGTCTGGGGCTGGGGAGAGGCTCGCGGGATCGGTTACATGGCTTTTGCCATTGGCATCATCCTCTCTGTTTTCGGTGTGCTGGTCATGCGGATCATGCGCAACAGGGGCTGGTAGAAAAATCGGGTCCAGATTAGCCAACAAAATAAAAGGGAGCAACCAAGACAGGTGCTCCCTTTTATTTTGTGCTGCAAAAGGTCGAATTACTTGTTGAGCATCTGCACAACAGTGTCGGTAAAGGGGTTGGCGAAGAGGATGATCATGGCTACAACGAAAACGTAGATTGCCAGGGACTCGATCATTGCCAGGCCGATCAGCATGACCGTCATGATCTTGCCGCTTGCTCCGGGATTGCGGGCAACGCCTTCAACGGCCTTCTGAATGGCAAGACCCTGACCGATACCAGTACCGAAAGATCCAAGACCCATGCCGATACCGGCAGCGATAACACACCATGCAAAAAATTCCATGTGACTACTCCTTAAGTGCGACTTCCTGTTTTGTTTTCCTATACGGTATAGGACGCAAACCCGGAACGTCCGGATTTAGTGAGCTTCTTCAAGCGAACCGGCGATGTATATCATGGCCAGCAGCATAAAAACGAATGTCTGGATGAACGCGACCAACACGCCCATCAACATCATCGGCAGCGGCAGCAAAAACGGCACCAGGCCGAAAAAGATCATGAGCACGATCTCGTGGCCATACATGTTGCCGAACAGACGCAAGGTCAGTGACAGCGGGCGGGCCAGGTGGCCGACAATCTCAATCGGTACGATCAGGGGGGCCAGCCAGATGACCGGACCGCAGAAATGTTTGAAATAACCGATGCCATGCTCTTTAACGCCGATGATGTGAGTCATGGCGAAAACCGTCAGCGCTATAGCGGCATTGGTGTTGAGGTTTGCTGTCGGCGGGAAGAAGCCCGGAATCAAAGCAATCAGGTTTGATGCCAGGATAAAGAAGGCAATGGTGGCGATCAAGGGAAAGTAAGCCTTGCCTTTGTGGCCCATAGTCTCTTCGATCATGTTCTCAATGCCGTCAATGATCGGTTCAAAAAAATTCTGCAGGCCGCTCGGAACCGTTTTGATACTGCGCTTGACAAGAACTGCCAGAAGAATCAGTAAAACCATGACCAACCATGTATAGGTGACGTGGTTGCCGAGGTGCAAATGCAGTTGTTGTTCAAGCCACTCAAGAAAGAGAAAAGGATGAGTCATGGTGCTTAAAGCCTCCTTTACTTAAAGGCGCGTTGTGCTGTCATCCATAACAGGTTGATAAGCACTACCGAGAGGCCGATGATCAAGCCAACGGCATGGATTTTTACGATTGCAACCAGGATGGCCAGAACCACCACTAATGCAGATAATCTAACCAGGTAACCAAATTGGTAACGGAATCGGCCACCGCCTGTCGGCTGTTCAAGCAGTTGGCTCAAAGAGCGTCGCAGCCAGAGAAAGCCGCTGATGGCGACCAACCCACCGACCAGAATCCCGGTGCTCATGGCGAGGTTGCCGAAAGGCAGGCTGCCGAACAGCAATACAGCCAGAACAACCCAGTTGCGTCGTGCCAGTTGCGCGGGCAAAAGCTCAATTTGATCCATCGTATTTGTGATTCTGGTCGTCGCCTTTCTCCTGCTCACGCATCGCACGACGGGTCAGAATGAAGATATTGCGGAAGCCCGAGGCAATGCCGAAACCCAACCAGGTCAGGGTCATCCAAGGCGTTGTTCCCCACCATTTGTCCAAGTAGTAGCCAATGAACAGGCCAATGAAAGATGCCGCCACCATAGATATCCCGATGCTAGATAAAAAGCTCAGAGATTTCATAAGTTGACGTTTATCGTCGGCCATAATTATTGTATACAGAATACACTTGGGGTTAAAACCAACCTTAAATAGCACAGGGTTTTCGGGCTGTCAACCGGTTTTCTTTACCAAAGGCAAGGTCTCCTCTGGCATGAAACCTTGCATTGCGCAATAATGAAGTTTACAAATTACAGAATATAAAGTAGGGTTCTGCGCCGGAAAGACCTAGCTTCTTAGTTGGGTTAACAAAGACAGAGAAAACCAAGTTAATCGCGAGTGTTTCACGAGTGCTCAATCTCGACTTTCAAGGAGTAAAGCAATGAAAAGCAAAGCAATATATCTGGCGCTGCTGTTACAGATTTTATTTCTGCTGCCGGTAGTAGCGCTGGCTGAAGAGGATGCCACACGTCCGGAAATCATTGAAATGTGCAAAAAGGCCGAAGCGCTGCTGCTGGCGAATAAAGAGGCTGGCATCGCCGAAATCGCCAAGCAGGATGGCCAGTTTGTCTGGAAGAATACTTATG
>JAVVDT010000303.1:0-2574 GCA_032250875.1 Desulfuromonadales bacterium
CTGATAATTTGAACATAAGTTTAATTTAAGCCAAACTTCAGGTAACTGGAGGACGGAAAGCCACGGAACTGCATATCATTTAATTTGCCGGGTTTTTATATCGGTGTAGAAATTTTTTATTACATTACTCTATTCAGTTCGCCGGGTTGCCTTATGTTTTCATCGCTTGAAAACAATGCAATCCGGTTTTTTGTTGTCTGAGATCAGTAGTGTTTCAACGTTTAGTTGTATAAAAACCGTTGGTTATCGTTTTCGAACAGCTCCGTTGTGTAGGCCTCGTTTGTAAGTAGCTGATTTTATCTTATAGATGCAACTTTACTTGGTTTGTTAGGTTGTTGGATCAGGACAACTTTTCCAGCAATGCCTTGGCCGCTGGTTCAGATGAAGCTGGGTTTTGCCCAGTGATCAGAAGGCCATCAGTTACAACATGGGGATGCCAGTCTTGCGCTTTTGAGTATTTACCACCGTTCTGCTTGAGCATGTCCTCGACCAGAAAGGGGACGACCTTGGTCAGTCCGACGGCCTCTTCCTCGCTGTTGGTGAAACCGGTGACGGTTTTCCCTTGAACCACAAACGTTCCATCTGAAGTCTTGGGGTGCCGCAGCACACCAGGGGCGTGACATACGGCGGCGACCGGTTTTCCCGCTGCAAGCATCGCTTCGATCAGGGCAATGGAAGAGGGGTCTTCGGCAAGATCCCACAGGGGGCCATGACCGCCAGGGTAAAATACGGCGTCAAAGTCAGCGGCGGAAACTTCAGCCAACTTAAGCGTGCTGGACAAAACCTTCTGTGCAGCGCTGTCGGCCTTGCAGCGATTGGTCGCTTCGGTCTGGAAATCCGGGGAGTCGCTCTTAGGGTCAAGCGGAGGTTGGCCACCGAGTGGTGACGCGATAGTAACTTTCGCCCCTGCGTCTTTGAAAACATAGTAGGGGGCAGCAAATTCCTCCAGCCAGAAACCGGTTTTTTCGCCAGTGGTGCCGAGTTTGTCGTGTGAAGTCAGTACCATCAATATTTTCATGTTAACTCCTGATTAAGTGAGTGAATTAGTCTTTCGCAACGCGAACGATCAGTTTGCCAAAGTTTTTGCCTTCGAGCAGGCCGATGAAGGCTTGCGGGGCGTTCTCCAGGCCGTCGACGATGTCTTCACGGAAGATGATTTTGCCCTCTTTGAGCCAGGTGCTCATCTGCTTGAAAAACTCGCCATAGCGATGGCCGTAATCGTCAAAGATGATGAACCCCTGCATCTTGATTCGCTTGATGAGCAAGGTTCTTGTCAAAAGGCCGAGACGATCAGGTCCAGCGGGCAGGGCGGTGTCGTTGTAGTGGGCGATCAGCCCGCACACCGGAATACGCGCGGCCGGATTCAGCAGGGGAAGGACGGCATCGAACACCTTGCCGCCGACATTCTCAAAGTAGACATCGATCCCGCTTGGGCAGGCTGTAGCTAATTGTTTGTTGAAATCGGTGCTGTGATGATCGATGCAGGCATCAAAGCCCAACTCATCAACCACCGAACAGCACTTTTCTGACCCACCGGCAATCCCGACTACGCGGCAGCCTTTGAGCTTGGCGATCTGGCCGACCACCGAACCGACCGCACCACTGGCAGCAGCGACGACAATCGTTTCTCCTGCTTTGGGTTGGCCGATATCGAGCAAACCCATGTAGGCAGTAAAACCAGGCATGCCAAGAGCGCCGAGGGCCAGCGAGGGCTGTGTCATTCGAGGATCAAGCTTGGTCAGCCCGGCGCCATCAGAGAGAGCGTAATCCTGCCAGCCATTGAAACTGAGCACCAGATCACCTGCTTGATAGTCTGAATGAAGGGAAGCTTCTACGCGTGACACTGTACCGCCGATCATCACGGCATTGATCGCTACCGGTGCGGCGTAGGAGGGCGCATCGCTCATACGTCCGCGCATGTACGGATCAAGCGACAGGTACAGGGTGCGCAGCAAGAGCTGGCCGGTGGCGGGGACAGGCATTGCACTTTCCTCAAGAAGGAAGTTCTCTGCAGTAGGGGCGCCGAAGGGGCGCGACTTCAGGACGATTCTACGGTTGAACCTTGCTCCGGAGGGCATGTTATTTACCTTTCCTGAATAAGAATAAAAGGCTTAAAGCGGGGTTGCTGAGGACACAATCTTGGTGTGTCAGGTGAGGCTTGAGTATAGCATGGTTTTGTTCCGGGGGCCGACTGACCTGCCCCACATTAAGAGTCCATCTCAAACTTCAGATTCGCGCAACGCTTCCTGGCTCCCAAGTCGTTGTTATGGCCTCTTTACCACCAAGTAAACACCAATGACTGTCATGATGATCGCTGTGATCGCGACTAGGCTCAATGATTCACCAAACAATAGCCAGGCTTCGATACTCGCGATAGGTGGCACAAGATAAAAATAACTTACCACTTTAGCCGTCTCACCCTCTCGGATCATATACATGAGCAAAAGAATAGCCGAGACTGATATTCCAAATACCAGCCATCCAAGAGCCATTACCAAGCGAATATCCCAGACCACTTCCTGGGCCTCAAATACCCAGGTCAAAATCGCCATCAAAATCGCAACACTGACATAC
>JAVVDT010000304.1:0-2562 GCA_032250875.1 Desulfuromonadales bacterium
GCCCGCACGGGCCTGGATAAGCCCGATATCAAAGCTCATATCGAACGGGATTTCGGTTATGACTTGAGCGGGCGGCTAAATGATATCCGCAAAGGGTACCGCTTCGACATCACCTGTCAGGGGTCGGTGCCCCAGTCGATTATCGCCTTTCTGGAGTCGTCCAGCTATGAAGATGCCGTGCGTAACGCAATCTCTTTGGGTGGGGACGCGGACACCATGGCATGCATTGCCGGCGGCATCGCCGAAGCCTATTATGGCGGAGTCCCTGACGATATTCAGCGCCAGGCATTGGCGCGGCTTGACGACCGATTGCGTGGTGTGGTTATGGAGTTCGCGGCGAGGTACGGACAGTCTTGAGCTTGCTTCCCCTCGCGCCGGCATCATTGCAGATGCTCCTGCGCATGTTCTTCTAAAATTGAAAAATCGCGGTAGTTTTAAAGGCAAATCGAACCTGAACGCACACAAGGAGGACGACACTGATGGCGACCAAGGAAATCAATTTCGGGCATGACGTCCGTCTTAAGATTCTCAGCGGGATCAATAAGCTGGCAGACACGGTCAAGGTGACCCTCGGCCCCAAGGGTCGCAACGTTGTTATCGCCAAGAGCTACGGCGCTCCATTGATCACCAAGGACGGCGTCACCGTCGCCAAGGAGATCGAACTGGAAGGCAATTTCGAAAACATGGGCGCTCAGTTGGTTAAGGAAGTCGCTTCCAAGACCTCCGACATCGCCGGCGACGGGACCACTACCGCCACAGTTCTGGCTCAGATCCTCTATCAAGAGGGATTCAAGCTGGTCACTACAGGTTACAACCCGATGGAAATCAAGCGCGGCATTGACAAGGCTGTGGAAGCTGCTGTTGCCTCGTTGAAAGAGCTCTCCAAACCGGTTAAAGATCACAAAGAGATTGCCCAGGTTGGCACCATCTCCGCCAACTCTGATGAGACCATCGGCAACATCATCGCCGAAGCTATGGAGAAGGTCGGCAAGGAAGGGGTTATCACCGTCGAGGAAGCCAAGTCGATGGAAACCTCCCTTGAGACTGTCGAAGGCATGCAGTTCGACCGCGGTTATCTCTCCCCTTATTTCGTGACCGATCCCGAGCGTATGGAAACGGTTCTTGAGGATGCTCTGATCCTGGTTCACGAAAAGAAGATCAGCAACATGCGCGACCTGCTGCCGATTCTCGAGCCGGTGGCCAAGCAGGGTCGGCCCCTGCTCATCATCTCTGAAGACGTAGACGGCGAAGCTCTGGCCACCCTGGTGGTCAATAAGCTGCGCGGTACCCTCAACATCGCAGCCGTCAAGGCTCCCGGTTTTGGTGATCGTCGCAAAGCAATGCTCGAAGATATCGCGGTTCTCACCGGTGCTCGCGTGATCTCGGAGGAAGTCGGCCTCAAACTGGAGACCGCAACACTCGACATGCTCGGTACCGCCAAGCGTATTGTCATCGACAAAGACACGACGACGATCATCGACGGCGCCGGTTCCGAGGCGGATATCGCTGGTCGCGTTAAAATGATTCGTGCCCAGATCGAAGAGACCAGCAGCGACTACGACAAGGAAAAACTCCAGGAGCGTCTCGCCAAACTGGTCGGCGGCGTTGCCGTGGTCAAGGTTGGCGCTGCCACCGAAACCGAGATGAAAGAGAAGAAGGCCCGCGTCGAAGACGCCCTGCACGCGACCCGCGCTGCTGTTGAAGAGGGCATCGTCCCTGGAGGCGGTGTGGCCCTGATCCGTGCGATTGAAGCCGTTGCCAAGATCAAGGTCTCCGGTGAGCAGGAGTTCGGAGTGAATATCGTCAAGCGTGCTCTTGAAGAGCCGCTGCGCCAGATCGCCGTCAACGCAGGTCAGGAAGGCTCGATCGTGGTTAATGAAGTCAAGAAACACAAAGGTGCTTACGGCTTCAACGCCGCAACCGATGAGTACTGCGACTTGGTCAAGGCCGGCATCATCGACCCGACCAAAGTCGTGCGCTATGCTCTGCAGAACGCCGCATCCATCGCAGGCCTGATGCTGACCACTGAGGTCTACATGACAGAAAAATCCGGAGACGATTTAAAGATTTCACCAAATTCAGATTAAATTTCGAGAAAGGGATAAAACTATGACAATCACAACATCACAGAGACATGGGAAAACTGACGCGGGACATTTCAAAAAGTTGCTATCGGCACGACTCGAAGCCATGGAGCGGGGAATAGGAGTTTACCCATGTCAAGGATCTAAAATGCTGCGTATCCGCTTTACATATGGTCGTATTCGTAAGAATACCCATCTGGTTTGCATTAAATGTAATGGAACGATAGCCGAGAAGCGTTTGCTCGACAATCCGACCGTCATGACCTGCGGGACATGTGAACCTGACAACGAAAGATAATTTTGTTGTGTTGATGACCAATTGGAGTTGAACGGCACAGCGATGAGACCCTGAATAATCAACCTGCTGATGCAGGAGACCTCATGAACGGAGTAATAGACTATGAAAAACTTACACGCAAAGGGAATCCCGGTACTGGACCGTTTCGAACGTCTGCTCTCGGCCCGTCTGGACAGAGTG
>JAVVDT010000305.1:0-2554 GCA_032250875.1 Desulfuromonadales bacterium
GGTGTTTTGGAAACCAGGGAAAGAGAGTGAAACCCCTGTTTAAAGACTCGAAATCTGTTGTAGCGCAAGCCACCGGGAGTTCGAATCCCCCCCCTCCTCCTCCGCCATTAAAATCAGATACTTAGAAGGTTTTTCCTGACAAGTTTCCTGGAAAGAGTCCTTTGGAATATCCAAAGGACTCTTTTTTTCTCCTTTTTCGCGAGCTGGATCGGCGGCTGTGCTGAAAGGTTAAATCTGAAAATCTTTTTGCAGATTCGCCCAATGCGCCTGAAGGCTATTCTTGTGCTCTTCATTCATGGGCAGTTCTTTGATTCCCTGTAACCATAGATTGCGTGCTTTTTCCATGGTGTCGTCCAGGTGTGGTTTTATTGCGCGCCACGGGACTCCGGCTCGCTTGGCCCAGGCCTCAAAGTTGGCATAAGTAACGTTATACCATTCCTTCGTCTTGCCGAGATTGAGCGCATACTGGCGCTCGTTTTCAATGTAAACGTTCGTCGTGACGATATCGTAGGCCGGGGAAAGTCGTGGTGTGATCTGATCGGCATAGAGCAGGCTCCAGTTTTTCAGATGCGCATCGCCATTGGCCAGCAGAATATTAACCAACAGACGCCTGGCGAACTGTTGCGTGTCAGCCAGGCCATCTCCGGAGAAGTTGTAAAGGATTTTGCCTATCTGTTCATAGCTTGCCGAGTTGTATTTTTCATACGGGTACTTCACCAATACTTGGGCAAAGTCTTCCATGTGGATTCGCTGATCGTCGTTGCGGTCGAAGCGCTTTATTGCAAAGGCCAGCTTCTCGTCGGGTAAATTGATTGGCGGCAGATTATCAAGCTTATTGAGTTCCACCAGCTTGATCTCTGGTACTTCAATGCCTGCCATGGATGCGAGTGTCATCGCTGTGAATTCATTGAGAGATACGTCTTTGTGCTTGGTTGAAGGGGTCTTAACGATCCAGTCGCCAAGCACATCCCCTTTGGACAGGTTGTAGCGGCCATCCTGTTGCTTCATGGAAAACTTCATCTGGACGCCAGCCAGAGAGAATTTATTTTCCCGGGCGGCCTTTTCGATTTTAACGGCCTTTACTTTGCCGTAAGCATCCAGGAGCTGCGTTGGAATCTCGTCAGGCTCCATAGGCTCGGCAACCAGGGCGCCAGGCAGATCCTCGCCCAGATACATGAGGAGGGCAAATTCGTTATCGAGGTGCACCTTGAGTCCCTGGGCGAGCAACTCTCTCAACACCCCTTCCGGGAGCAAATTGGATAGCGTGGGATGCAGCTTCTGGTTGCGCGACCAAGGCTCTGCCAGGATCTTCTCTGCGCGTGGGAAGCGAGGGTGGGTCATCAAGCTGAACGTTGGACGACCTGCATCCGATTTATATTCATCGGCAAAGATCAATACATTGCGACCGTCGTGAAAACCGGCCAGATAGCCAACCAGTCTTCCATGCAATGTGAGCCTTAGGACGTTGACTTTGTCGGTGCCTTGATCGCTCATTGATCATCCTCTAGAAGGCCCTGCCAGGGGTCGTCAGGCAGGCTTTTCTTTTTGCCGGTCGTTGTCTGGCCGGGTTTTCGTTCCGTTTCGCTGTTTTCGAGCACAGTGATTACGGCACTCATCTTTTCTTGAGGGATCAGCATGAGTTCGCCGTTCAGCCCTTTGGCAATCAGCTCCAGAGTGTCGAGTCGTGGATTGCCCTTTGCCTCCAGGCGTTGGTACTGCTGCCGGGATACGCCGATACGCATCATCATATCGCTTTGCTTGAGTCCCAGCTCCCTGCGCCGTTTTTTGATTTGTTGCAGCAGACGTCCTGGCATTGTAGTCTCCTGAGTTGCTATTTCGATTATAGGAAACAGACTAGTTGCTATTTGTTATTATGTCAACATGTATGTTGCTATTTCGATGGTGAGCGAGAGTAACCCGCAAAAGCAACTTCTATGTTGCTCTGCGGGCTGCTCGGTTAATCTGCCATTTACACGCGCAGCCCCTTAGGCCAGTTGTATCGGTCCATTACGTTAACGGTGACCATCAATCCCGAGGGCGCTTCCAGTTCCAGAAATCCTCGCCGAAATAGTCCTTGATGGCATCCATGTGCAGGAGACCCGACATGACCACCTCAAGTGATGTTATCGCTGAAATATCCTCCGAAACGAACAAATCCCGGATAGTTTCTGTGATACGATTAGACAGTGTCATGAGTAAACATGCCACGGTCGTTCCAGCAGGCGCTCCTATGGGCGGCCCCTAACAGGAGGACTCAATGAAGATCACTTTCCACGGTGCGACTGAGACAGTAACCGGCTCTCAGCACCTGATTGAGGTCAACGGCAAGAAAATCATGCTCGACTGCGGACTCTTCCAGGGGCGCCGCAAGGAATCCTTTGAACGCAACCGCAGCGAAATCTGTCAAGGCAGCGAAATCGACTGCCTGGTGCTCTCTCACGCGCACATTGACCACTCCGGCCGTATCCCCTGCCTCGTCAGGAACGGCTTTGCCGGCGACATCTTCTGCACTTCGGCCACACGGGATCTGTGCGCGGTCATGCTGATGGACAGC
>JAVVDT010000306.1:0-2521 GCA_032250875.1 Desulfuromonadales bacterium
GTCTCCGGGGTGCGGAATACGCACTTGTCCCGGCTCACCACCTCCATCTTGCAGACTTTCAGGCCTGACCCTTTTTCCCTTGTCCCGGCTCACCACCTCCATCTTGCAGACTTTCAGGCCTGACCCTTTTTCTGTTGCAGGCCGGTTTCGTGATGAAGACGGAGTACTTCTTTCATTTTGCGCATGGATAACCTCTTGTGAGCCAAAGGGGACACCTCCTGAATATTTTTCAGAGGGTTGTACCCCAGGGTTACCCAGCGTCGCGAGAACTTTGATGAACTCTATGGCCCTGCCGTCATGCTCCGATCAAACTGGAAAGTTTGGCTCGGAATCGCTGGCAAGTTTGCGTCGGAATGACTGGAAAGTTTGAATCGGAATCAGTGGAAAGTTTCCATCGGAATCGCTGGCAAGTTTGGCTCGGAATACGCAAGCTAAACCGTGAATCTGGGTTTGAACCTTTAAGACCCTGGTTAATCCGCCTTTTCAGCGTTAATCAGCAATTGACCGTCGGGCTGATTGTAACTATCTGCTCTACATTGACAAGAGGTTGAATAACCGCGGCCATGGAGCTGGTCATAGGTCCGATAATGGCGACGACCTGCTGCGTGGTCAACTCGCTGATGGCTTGCCTGGCGCTCCCGACATCCTGACGGTCGTCGCTGACAACCAGCTCCACTTTGCGGCCGGCAATGCCGCCTGACCGGTTCTTCTCTTCGACCGCCAGAATGACAGCGTCGCGGCCTGCCACTCCCAAATCTGCAACGCGCCCGGTCAGTCCGCCGACAAAACCAATTTTCAGGGGCGGCTGTTCCTTGCAGGCCGGCAACGTCAGGCAGAGACTGCCGATCAGGACAACAAACAGCCAAGAGTACAGCAGTTGGACCGTTCGACATATCATATATGACCTCAATCCTGGATACAGGTTATACGCGTTAGATGCGCCGGTAAACTGACGGCGCCATCTGCTTGAGAGGCAGGTTCAGACCAAGCAGAGTTTCCGAATGACCGAGAAAGAGATAGCGCCCCGAGACCAGATTGTTGGCGAGTTTGGTCAGCAGCCGTTCCTGGGTTGGCCGATCGAAGTAGATGATGACGTTGCGACAGAAGATTATATCGAAAGGCTCACGAAAGCCGAAATCATCGTCCATGAAATTGAGCCGGCGGTAACGCACCAGGGCACGTAAGTCCGGTGTAATACGGATGGTTTGATGATCGGGGTCTTTTGACTTGAGCAGATATTTCTTTTTAAGCGCTGTCGGGATGGGGTCCGCCTTGACAACGGGGTAAATACCCTGAATCGCCTTTTCAAGCACATCGGTGCAGATATCGGTACCAAGGATATCGAACCGGAAATCTGCCTGTATAGACTGGTATTCTTTAAGCACCATGGCCAGGGTGTAGGGTTCCTTGCCTGTTGAGCAACCCGCGCTCCAGACACGTAGCGGCTGATTGATTCCTGAGCCAAAGGATCCGACCATAAATGGCAATGCGGATTTCACCAGATAATCGAAATGAGCCGGTTCTCGGAAAAAATCGGTTTTGTTGGTGGTGACAACATCGATCAGTTTGACCAGCTCTTCAGTCGACTCCCCCTGGGCAAAGATCAGGTCGGCGTAGTCTTCAAACGTAGAGAGATTATGAGCACGCAGCCGCTTGCGCAAGCGGGCTTCAAGCATGCTCCGCTTGTGTGGAGGGAGTTTAATGCCACACTGGGAATAAATCAAATTGCTGAATCTAGCAAAATCCTTGTCTGTCAGACAGGCATCTAAGCGCCTCAATGCATGAGTGCTATCGCGGCGACTTTCGGTCATTGACTACATCCTCGCAAAAAAGCTATCCACCCAGAACCAGCTTGACAACCTTAAGAAGTTGCTCCGGCTTAAAGGGTTTGACAATCCAACCCGAGGCGCCGGCCTCGCGCCCTGCCAGTTTCTTTTCCTCGGATGACTCGGTTGTCAGCATGACGATCGGCGTAAAACGATGCGCACCTGCTTGACGAACCTGCTTGATCAACTCAAGTCCATCCATATTCGGCATATTCAGATCGGTAATCATCATATCGACTGAATTGTGAGACAGCTTCTTCAGCGCATCATGGCCATCCTCAGCCTCAACGACATGAAAGCCGGAGTTGGCCAGGGTCATCTGCAGGACCTGACGCACAGTTTCAGAATCATCAACGACCAGAATGCATTTCGCCATAATCATTTCCTGTATTAAGATTAGCGGCCTGCTGCTCCAAAGTGTCTATTGCCTGAATGGGATGACAGGCATGTGATATCAGCGAGGATTAAAGTAATACAATCTCTGGATAAAAGCAAAGCTTGTTCACGATAGCAAGAAGCAACCGGTGTTTCTCCATTTTTACTACGGAACACATAACGCAGAAATGACCACACGCCGGGAGCCTGTCGGTTTTAACCTAGTGCCCTGCAACCTATAGAATTTCGCAAGATTGCGCAGGAATTTGGCGGGTCAGCAAGGCGCGCCTTTAGCTTACCAGCCGTAGCTACTCAGCTGA
>JAVVDT010000307.1:0-2511 GCA_032250875.1 Desulfuromonadales bacterium
ATGACTCTAAAACCGCTGCCACCTCGCGCCAGTCTTCCGGTGTATAACGCGGATCATTCAGAACCGCATCCGCCCCGTCCAGCAGTTCATATTGATCGTCAAGTTCATGTTCAACCAACCACAGCAATTGCTCGGATTGCGGCAGAGAAGTTTGCTGTAAAGCCCTCAATACGATGGCAAGACAAGCAGAGATGGCCAGGGCCGTCTCCCCATCATCGTGAGATTGTTCGACCTGCTCAATCCCGCGCTCCCAGAGTTCTTCACCGAGTTCGAGAACCGCATCAGCGTGCCCTTCATTAAGCAGGGCCTCCAGCTGTTCTTCAACATGCGTGTAGTCTGGAAGATTCCCTTCATGCTTCCAGGGGTTGTACCAGGCGTCCTCCGCCGTCAGGCAGCGGATCTCCTTACGCAATGAATGAACCAACTTGTCAACCTGTCCCGTTTCAAGACGTATTGTATCGCGCAGCCGACGGGAAACCTCTGGAAAGTCGAGAGCCAGCTCAATCAGCAGAGCCTGCAACTCATCGCGGGATTTATCAGCCAACTGCTTTTCGAGCTGAGGTGAACGCCCCTTCGGCGGTTCAGATGAAGACTCCTCCCGGTCATCATCTTCATCCTCCTCCAACCAGTCATCATCTTCATCAAAGGCTTCCAGATAAAGATCATCGTCCGGGTCCAGCAACGGAATGTCCTGATACTGCTTCAACTGCTCGGCAGCGGCGAGCAGCACCGCAACCGCATGTTTACATGGGCCCCAATCATCATAGGGACAGGTGCAGTCAGAATCGAAATCACCTTTACCCTCATGCCTGACCGAGGTTGCATACTCATCGCTGCCAGATACCCAGGCGACCAGAGTACCGTCCTCGGTGCGCGACAGCTGCGAGACGTTCGACACATATCCCTTGCCGCGATTATAGATCTTGCTGCCAGCCCAATCGCGCAGGTCTTCAAGGGTGACGCCCTTCAGCATCTCTCGAATCGATTTCATTTTCGTTGGTCCTTTTTCATCGACCACCGGTGTGTACCAGGTAGAATATTTCTATTTACGTTGAGAGAAAAGTTTTGACGGATTCACACTGTTACAGCTCACCATTCAACTTCGGTGCATCCTCACCAGTCACAAGCGGTTTTCCGTCTCGCCAGACAACGGCATACTGCCCGAGGCGTCTTTTCTTTTCCAAGGCTTCTGTTACAGCTTTCTGGAGTGAATTTAATAGGATCTGCCCTTCTTTTGACAGTGTCTTTTTCGAAACTGCACTCATGAAATTGCCTCCGATAGGGACCGAAAGTATCTTTCGTGAAGAATATTGCGATGCTCACCCCTTTGCTCAAAGATCGGCACCGGATTTTCACCATCATTCATAAAACAGACACAGCGATCAACGCGATGACTGAATTCATTGAACAAATTATACAGACTGCGCGGAAAGCGGCGCTCGATGTCATTGGATATTCTCTGTTCTCTCATGGCTTTCACAGAGCAATGCTATGAGGGATTTCGGTCAGTTCAGCGGCACTGGAATAGGGAATAAGCGCCCCGGTGGGGCAGTGCTGCCAGAGTGCTTCGCGATGTGAAGCATCGAAAACCCGCTTGTTGGTCGGAAAGGCCTGAGCGACGGCGGCAATAATAGCCTGCTCGACCTGGCTGAGCGGGGGGATCTCGGACAGATCGGCCTTGAGGATTTCATCGACCAGGTCCCGATAATTGTTGAGCTGAGGTCCCATCGGCAAGGCCGCGTAAGTGGCCCCGGTGATACTTTGCCCCAGGTCACGGCAGGCCGCCATATCGGCATACCACAGGTATTTCGCTGCGTAAAGCATGCGGTCGTCTTTTTTCAATAACGGACGCCCTAACTGCGATTCAAAGACATCAAGAGCCAGGCGGATGCGCGGGAGGGAAAAATCGCGGTTGCCGGTGTGTTCGTTGCACGGATGCGCCTGCAGCAGAGTTCGCAGCAGGTTATCCATCGACTTGCTTTGAACCACACCGGTTTCCCAGCGTTTGATGCTGGCAATACCGACCTCCAGCGCCTCAGCCAGCGCCTGTTGCGATAAGCCCTGCTCCTGGCGCAACTGACGAATCTCTGCACTGCTGAGCAGACCTACAGCTTGCCGGTAAGCATCGGCCAGCCGTTCCTGCATGGTCGCGGCTTCATCAATATCAGCCAGCTCCAGCCCACAGTCGCTACACTGGTGCAGCCTGGCGGTGTAAGTGACATCCACCCCTTTGAACTGGGCCTCTTTTTCAACATCGACCTGCGCGACTCGCCCTTGACAGCTGCGGCAGGTCTCTTTCATGGATTGACTCATCTTGTGGTTCTCCCCTTCTCCCCCGTACTGGTGCAGACATGCGGCGACACCTGGCAAAACCATGCGTTTTGGAGAGATAACTTGTAGTAAACGCGCGGCTCAAATCTCGGACACGACACCGAAAACGCCCACAAATCGAGATTGCGAATCCGCTTTTCGTAAGATCTTTCCGGCGGATGGTGACCAGCATAATGATCC
>JAVVDT010000308.1:0-2492 GCA_032250875.1 Desulfuromonadales bacterium
CTCAGCTGAAGGCGCAACGCCGCTGACGCGGCAAAGAACCAGCAAGATGCGAAAGATTATGGGTTACAGGGTACTAGATATAACGTTGTTGATATTTTGATATTCCTGCGTTACTTGTGAAAATCCGTGACTGGTGACTGGTGATGTAACATCAGACAACACCGGCGGGTCGCGTCCCGCCGGTTCCAAGGTCTTGATTCTCAGCTGACAACTGATAGCCTCCAGCCTTAAACCTCCAGCATTTTTCCTGCTTTGCGGTAGAATATAAAATATCGAAAAATATCAGTGTCAGCAAAACTCGCACTCGACAAGAACCATATCCGCAAGCGGAGCAACGACGTATGACGTTAATCGCTATTCCCAACGAGACAAGCACCAGGGACAAACGTACTGCGATAACCCCTGAGAATGCCGGCAAGCTGATACGCTTTGGTGCCGAGATCCTGGTAGAGGCCGGGCTCGGCACCGCCTGCGGCTTTGCCGATGAGCAATACCGCGAAGCCGGCGCCAGGGTGACCGATGTGCGTCAGACCCTGTTTGCTGAGGCGGATATTGCCCTGCGCGTGCATAAACCATCCGTCGATGAAATCGCGCAGCTTAAGCGGGGTGCCATCCATATCAGTTACCTCGATCCATTCAATGACCGAGCTCTGGTCGAGGCTCTCAAGGATCGGCAGATTACCGCGATCAGTATGGAGATGATCCCGCGGACAACACGTGCGCAGAAAATGGACGCATTGAGCTCCCAGGCAAGCCTGGCAGGGTATGTTATGGTGATGCAGGCGGCCAACCGGCTGAACCGTATCCTGCCGATGATGATGACCCCGTCCGGCACGATCAAGCCCGCCAGGGTGTTTATAATTGGCGCCGGCGTCGCCGGCCTGCAGGCGATTGCCACGGCCAGACGTCTCGGCGCGCGGGTGACCGCTTTTGACACGCGCGCGGTCGTTGCGGAGCAGGTGGAGTCACTGGGGGCGAACTTCCTGAAGATTGACCTGGGTGAAACCAGCCAGACCAGCGACGGCTATGCCCTGCAGTTGACCGAGGAGCAGTTGGCCAAGCAGCAGCAGGGACAGGCTGACGAAATCGCCAGATCCGATATCGTTATCACCACGGCCCAGGTGTTCGGCCGTAAACCGCCGCGGCTGGTGACTCGCGATATGATCCGGCGCATGCTGCCGGGGAGCGTGGTCGTCGACATGGCCGCGGAGAGCGGTGGCAATGTGGAAGGCTCGGTGGCCGGCGAGGTGGTTGAAGTCGATCATATAACCATTGTCGGCAGCGGCAACTGGCCAGCCCAGGTGAGTCGCGATGCCAGCAATATGTACTCCAACAACCTGTTCAACCTGGTCAACGAGTACTGGAACGCCGAGCAGAAAACCTTCGATCTCGATCTGGACGACGACATCCTGTCCGGCTGCGTGATTACGCATGCCGGCGAGATCGTCAACGAGTCGATCCGCAAACAATCTGCATAAGGAGAGCACATGGACCTGGTCTATCTGATATTTATCCTGATCCTGGCGATTTTCCTCGGTTTTGAGCTGATTCAGAAAGTGCCGGCCACCCTGCATACCCCGCTGATGTCAGGAGCCAATGCCATCTCCGGCATCACCCTGGTGGGAGCGCTGGTGGGTGCCGGCAGCGAAGGATCGACATTGACCGTGATCCTCGGCACTGCTGCCGTGACTTTCGCAACCATCAATGTTGTGGGAGGCTATCTGGTCACCGATCGGATGCTGGCGATGTTCAAGAAAAGAGTGAGCAAATAATGCAGACTTTCATGCTGATCAATCTCTGCTACACCCTGGCGGCAGTGCTGTTTATCCTCGGCCTGAAGTTCCTCAGCCGCCCGGACACAGCGCGACGGGGGAATACCCTCTCGGCGCTGGGCATGCTGCTGGCCGTTGTCGTGACCCTGTTGGACCAGTCGATCATCGACTATCGCTGGATTATGCTTGGTATAGTGATCGGTGCCGTGATCGGCGCTCTCGCGGCGCGCCTGGTGGCGATGACCGCCATGCCCGAGATGGTCGCCCTGCTCAACGGCTTCGGCGGAATCTCCAGCCTGCTGGTCGGCTGGGTGGCGCTGGCGCAGCCGGGGCTTGGCAGCTTCATCCTGATGACCATCTTCCTGTCGATCCTGATCGGCGGCATGACCTTTACCGGCAGCCTGGTCGCCTGGGGCAAACTGAGCGAGCGGATTTCCGGACGACCCTTTTTATTTCACGGCCAGCGTCCAGTCAATGCCCTGCTTCTGCTGGCGAACTTCGCCTGCGGCGTGATGTTCGTACTCTACCCGGCGCAGCCGCTCTGGCTCTACCTTGCGATCCTGCTTTCTGCGACTCTGGGGGTCATGACGGTGATGCCGATCGGCGGCGCCGATATGCCCGTGGTGATCTCTTTGCTCAACAGCTACTCGGGGCTCGCAGCCTGTGCAGCCGGTTTTGCCATCAGCAACAACATCCTGATCGTGGCGGGTTCGCTGGTTG
>JAVVDT010000309.1:0-2492 GCA_032250875.1 Desulfuromonadales bacterium
CACGTCTCGATGAACGTGTGCAGACGGAAGAGGATGAAAAGGCCCTGGTACAACGTAAATATCATAAATACATAAACGACAGTAAGGTGTAGTTCATGTAAGAATCAAAAAATTGCGGGCTTATAACCAAAACAAAGGCTAAGGACAAACCATCGTAAAGACGCTAAAAGTAAAGAAAGACGCAAAGAAAACCTTTGCGTTGGTTTTTCTCTTTGCCCCTGATGAAATTGACAGCATTGAATTGTCACTAAACTGTATTTAATGTATATAAAATCAAAGACTTACGATGTCGCCGTTAACGCTGGGTCATTGACTTTCGCAGGCGCATCTGCTAAGAATACTCATTCTTTTTATGGATTGCAGAGTTCTTCTTTATGGAACATATCCTGCTTAAAATCTCAATCATGCTGGTGCCGGCATTGCTGGCGGTGACCATGCATGAAGTTGCTCACGGCTTTATCGCTGAGCGTCTTGGTGATCCGACAGCCCGATTGCTTGGTCGTTTGACCTTGAATCCTGTCAAGCATCTCGATCCCATTGGCACCATTGCCCTGCTGGTTTTCGGATTCGGCTGGGCACGACCGGTGCCGGTTAACCAGAACAACCTGCGACGCGCACAAAAAGATATGATCTGGGTTTCGCTGGCCGGGCCTTCAGCGAATCTGTTGCTGGCTCTTTTCTCAGCGCTGTTATTGCGAGTTGTTGTTTACACCGCTGCATCGCTTCCGGAGGGCAGCCAGGTCCTGCCCATGATCAACCCGATCGGTTTGATGGCGGCATTCGGTCTCTATATCAATGTCATCCTCT
This sequence comes from Desulfuromonadales bacterium, assembly GCA_032250875.1. Lineage (GTDB taxonomy): Bacteria > Desulfobacterota > Desulfuromonadia > Desulfuromonadales > BM103 > M0040. The sequence continues at coordinate 808 of JAVVDT010000309.1, forward strand.
GTCTGTTCAACCTGTTGCCGATTCCTCCACTTGATGGCGGCCACGTTCTCATGGGCTTTCTGCCGGAGCGGCAATCACAGTTGCTGCGTCGAATAGAGCCTTTTGGCCTGTTGCTGATCGTCTTTCTCATCTTCGGAACCTCGATCTGGAGAACCACCTTCGGACCGGCTGTTCATCATGTGGTGAGCATGATGGCTGGACCTCATATGGACGTGGTTGAACAGACCATGCGCCTGCTTTTCTACCAATGAATATCGACATGGACAATTATGCTATCCATCTGGAGAACTTCGAGGGACCTCTCGATCTGCTTCTTCATCTCATCAAAAAGAATGAAATGGATATTTATGATATCCCCATGGCAGCGATTACCGACCAATACCTGACCATCCTGGATGCCATGAAAGTTCTCAACCTTGATCTTGCCGGTGAGTTTTTACTGATGGCGGCAACCTTGCTGCATATCAAGTCGAAGCTGCTGTTGCCCAAGCTTGTAGACGAAGAGCTTGAAGAAGAGGAAGAAGATCCGCGGGCTGAGCTGGTTCGGCGCCTGCTTGAGTACCAGAAATACAAAGAGGTCTCACAGATCCTTGATATTCAACCCCGCTTGGGACGGGATCTTTTTACCCGGGCTGCTCCGCAACCGGAAGTCCTGGAGGAAACCGAGGCGGGTTTCGTTGCTGTCGGGCTCTTCGACCTGCTGGCGGCTTTAAAGGAAGTACTCAAGGAAGCCCCGGAGCAATTTGTTCATGAAGTGAATATGGAACAACTTTCTGTAAAAGATCGTATCAATACGATCCTCTCCTGTTTGCAGGGGAAGGAGAGCGTGGCATTTGCCGACCTCTTCAGTAGTGGCCTGAAACGTAACGAATTGATTGTCACTTTCCTGGCGATGTTGGAGCTGGTGAAGTTGCGCATGGTTCGTTTTATGCAAAATACCAGTCACGGAACCATCTGGCTGTTTCCCGCGGTCGTGCTTGAAGAAACCGGTGAACTCGATGTTGGAGAGGACGCACTTGGATATACTTGAACTCGCACCATTGGTCGAAGCCATGATCTTTGCCGCCGACGGTCCGCTCAAGGTCGATCGAATGGCCGAGGCTCTGGATATGGATCAAACAGAGATTCTTTCGGCGATCGAAGCGTTAGAGATCGATTACACCGAACGTCCCCGTGGCTTCTTCCTGCAGGAGGTGTCCGGTGGATATCAACTGAGAACTCGCCCGGAGTACGCCGATTTTTTGCGGAAACTCGGTCACAGCCGGCCGTTCAAATTTTCCCGCCCAGCCCTGGAGAGTCTTGCCATCATCGCTTACCGGCAACCGGTGACCCGCTCTGAAATTGAGTATCTGCGCGGCGTCGATTCCGGGAGTGTCCTCAAAACCTTGCTTGAAAAGCGCCTGGTGAGAATTCTCGGTAAAAAAGATGTTCCCGGAAAACCGATGATTTACGGTACCACCCGTGAATTTCTCGAACTGTTCGGCTTGCCTGATCTCTCGGCTCTGCCGACCCTGCGTGAATTCAGTGAACTGGCTCCGGAAGAAGATAACCAGGCTTTTATGGCAAATCTGCCACTGCTGGTTGATGAGGATGGTTTGACGGAGTTGTAGGGCTGGTGGCTGGTGGCTGGTGGCTGGTTTTCAAATAAGGTTTAACGCGGAGACGCAGAGGTCGCAGAGTAAAAA
>JAVVDT010000030.1:0-16690 GCA_032250875.1 Desulfuromonadales bacterium
GCCGAGGAGACGTAACGCAGCCAGGGGCCAAAAGCGCTGCAATGAGAAGGAATGAACTAACCGCACGGGGCACTAGTTGAGCAGGCCCAGCCTCTTTTCAGCGTAATCATTCAAATCCTGACTTAACCCCTTGGTATCAAGGGCCCTCTGGTAGCACACTGCTGCTTCCTGGAAAAGATTTTGCCCTTCCAGAGCACTCCCGAGTCCGACCCAAAAAGCGCCGGTCTGTGGCCATGCAATCAGCAGATTGCGATATGTCTGAGCAGCGAGGAATGGCTCGCCGAGACGCTGATATATTGAAGCCAGCAGCACATGAGCTTCCGGATCGCCTTCGACTGTCGGCAACCCGACGTTCAGCATGACCTTGGCTGCCTCATCATAATCACCCTGATCGATCAACAGCCGGGCGTACTTTTTTTTGAATACCATATAGTCGGGTGCGATCTCGAGCCCTTCCGCCAGGAGAGACATCGCTTCGCCGGACTTTCCTTCCTTGGCAAATATTTCGACCAGCATTTCTCTGGCCGGGAGGTGGCCAGGGTAAAAGAGCAAAGCCTGCTGCAGTGATCTTACCGCCAGACTGCCACGCTCTTGAGCAAAGGCCAGTTTAGCATCGGCATAAGCTTCTTCCGCCAGACCATATGGTGTCATCGCCAGGGTTCCGGATGGCCTGTCTGGGCTGCTGGTTTCAACCAGCCTGTGGCGGCGGCTCAGAACCGCTCCGGGTAAATCATCTGGATGCAGCCGTTTTGCAGAGGTCGCTTCGGCCATGGTCGGGATCTGCGCTGGGCTTTTCTGAACTGTTTGTGATGTTTTGGTCACGGCAGCTGGCTCTGTCACCTGCTTGCGGGTGGCCGCTGTTGAAGAAACGGAAGGCTTGGTAACTATGGGCAAGGGTTTGACGGCAATCGGCTGGACATCGGGCACTTTGTCAGCAAGTATCATTGCCTCTGGCTGTGTATTGACAGCGGCAGGAGGAGTGTCGACAACTGGCACATCTGGCGGCTCAGCCTCGCGCTCTGCCATGGTCAGCTGGTCAGGCGCCAAAACAGCTACAGCAATTTCTGTGGTTGGCGATTGCTCGACTGCAACAATTTTTTGCAATGTCTCCGTCTTCACCAGCGGTTCGGAACCGAATATCTTGTCCGACAGAGCACCAGCCGACCACCAGACGAGACAGAGCAGAAGCAAAACAGCACCACCCAAAACCAGCGGCAGGGGCAGGCAAGCAAGGCGACCCTCTCTTTTGCTATCTGGTTTCGTGGTGACACCATCTTTATCTTGCTGCTGCAGATCACGTAGCATCTGGTTAATCAGACTCATGACAACACACTCCGCAGCAAATAAATGATCAGAACAATTTCCAGCAGAGTAATGATGCCGACTGTTAAGTTGAATGACTTGCCGACCAAGAGTGAACGGGAGATTTGCGTTGCATCCTCGGTATCGCGACTGGCCATCTTCACCTGCGAGAGATCAACGGCAGACCGTCCCTGACCGTAAGTGACCATCAAGGCTTTGTGACACAGGATATTGACCAGTCGCGGGATTCCGCGACTGGAGCGGTAAACGGCATCCAGCGCGGCTGTGTCAAACAATTTACCATCTTCATGACCGGCCACTCTCAAGCGGTGGTTGACATAACCGGTAATGGCTTCGCGATCCAATGCAGGCAAATCGTAACTGAACGTTATCCGCTGGCGAAGTTGTCGCAGGTCGCTGCGTTCGAGCATTATGTTTAGCTCTGGCTGCGCGAAGATAACAATTTGCAGCAGTTTGTGCTTTTCAGTCTCCAGATTACTGAACAGACGCAAAGCTTCCAGGGTATCTTTCGGCATGGCTTGTGCTTCATCTATGCAAAGCACGACCTTCTTGTTCTTCTGGCGCAGGTCAACCAACTGTCCGGTAATACGTTTAACCAGATCATGCATGGTAATCCCATTGGGGATTACAATACCCAGTTCTTCGGCAAAAGCCTGGTAAAGCTCAAATGGTTTCAAGAGAGGATTGGGCAGATAGGCAGTCTGGAAATCACGAGTCAGGGCGGCAAGCAGCTTACGACAAAGCAGGGTTTTACCAGTCCCGACTTCACCGGTTATCTTGATCAGACCTTCACCGCTCTGCAATGCAACCAGCAAAACATTCAAAGCCTGTTGATGACCAATATAATTGTAAAAATAATCGGGATCAGGCGTCAGCGAGAATGGAGCTTCCCGTAACTTGAAATGTTCTTGATACATGAACCTTTTTCCCCCGGATCGTCAAGCTTGCCAACCAGTAAATGCTGAGTATTATATAGGCGAACATAAAAATAAACCAAGGAATAACCATTTTCATGCAATTACTGAGAAGGAGGAGCTTTCATGACACTTACCGAACTTGCCGGCTATGACGGTCAGGACGGTCGCCGCGCCTACATTGCTGTCAATGGCACAATCTATGATGTGACCGACAGTCCTCTCTGGAAAGATGGGCGGCACCATCCCGATCATCAAGCGGGGCAGGATCTGACCGATGAGCTGGCCAAAGCGCCGCACGTCCGCACGGTCGTCGAACGATTTCCCGTAGCAGGAACACTCGAAGAAGAGGTCCCGGTGCAGATCTCCAGTGGTCGCGACATAATGATCATCGCGACTGTCATCGTTGCAGCCGTCATTGCCCTGTTGCTGTTTTTGGTATTGTAATCTATAAAAGGTGGCAATGTGGGAAGTCCCGGAAGAGATTTCGTGATTTTGCTTTGCCTTCTTCAGTCTTGATTTTTTTGATTCGCTCAGTTATGATCCGCGCCATGTTCCGTTTCGTAATTTTATTCGTCAGTATCGCCTGGGCCTCGCTGTTGCTCCTTTCCTGGAGTAGCCCGACAGAGACAGTTGCCCAGCCGCCGCCCATTGTCAATAACGCCTCCTGAGATCAGGGGGCGTTTTCAATTTCTGGGTTGGATATTCTGCTCGATTTGGCCAGGGAGTTTGTCGAACGATTCTCGAGCCGGCTGCAAATTCGGCCCGCATCGTCAGAGAGGAGACACCCGGCTCCCGCAGCGGTCGCCCTGTCGAGATCCTCGCCTGGCAAACTCTGCATTGATCGCATTGAGAACCTCCCACTTCTTGAGTGACCAGAGCGGGGCCAGCAATCGGTCACGTGGGCCATCACCAGTCAGCCTGTGGATCAGTGTGTCAGGATGAAGTCGTTCCATAAAATCGACGACCAATTCTACGTACTCGTCCCTGTCTAACAGCTGGATCTTATCTTCGGCAAATAAATTGCCAAGCGGTGTGTTCTGCAACACATGGAGCAGGTGCAACTTAACACCGTCAACCTGCAATACAGCCAGGATATCCGCCGTTGCCAGCATATCCGCGCGGCTCTCGCCGGGAAGGCCGAGAATCACATGAACACAAACGCGCAGGGCGCGGGATTTTGCCTCGCGGTAGGCTTTTGCAAAGGCGGCAAAATCGTGGCCACGGTTCAACCAGTCGAGGGTTCTGTCATGACTGCTCTGCAACCCGAGTTCCAGCCAGAAGTAGGTTCGGCGGTGATATTCTCCAAGTAAATCCAGAACATCAGAAGGAACGCAGTCGGGTCTTGTGCCAACCGCCAGGCCAACGACACTATCGACAGACAGAGCTTCATCATAGAGAGTCCGCAGACGGCTTACCGGAGCGAGCGTATTGGAGAAGGGCTGGAAATAGGCCATAAACTTAACCGCTTTGTACTTGCGGGTCATAATGGCTTTGCCCTGCTCAAGCTGTTCGGCAACCCGCAACTGTGGCTCAATACCAACAGATCCGGAACCTGTCAGGTCACAAAAGAGACAACCTGAACCGGTTCTTCCGCCATTACGATTCGGGCAACCAAACCCGGCATCGATAGAGATCTTGTGAACCCGAACACCGAAACGTTTCTTCAGCTGCTCGGAAAAGAGATGATACGGTGTCGTTGACATGAGAAGACTATGCCACTGCCATCCGCCAGGATCAAGCAGGCAAAATGTAATCTGCGATTGCAGTGGCGCATGTGGCTGGTATACTGAATTCCGACACATTCCAGGAATCTCTCGGACTTTCCATGATCCGGCTGTTTATCAGCCCATATTTCAGCTCCTTTTTGGATCATGACTACAGCTATGAGCCTGCAAACGAGCTGAAATCTGTTCTCAAACATCCAAATTTTCACTTCGGCCCGTATAGTCCGACTGACTACCAGGAGTATATTATGGCACATCTATTGGTTGTTGATGACGAGGGGGACATTCGCCACCTTTACGCCGCCGAGCTGGAAGATGAAGGTCATACCATTGTAACCTGCGGCAACCGCAATGATGCGATGGAGCTGCTGCGCCATCAAAACTTTGACCTGATCATTCTCGATATACAGCTCGACCAAGAAAGCGGCCTGGAGCTGCTGCAGCAGATTGCGCGTGAGAAAGAGAGGATCCCGGTGGTGCTTTGTACCGCTTACAGTAGCTACAAGGACGACTTTTCCTCGTGGCTGGCTGACGCATATGTTGTCAAAAGCTCGGACCTTAATGAATTAAAAAACGAGGTCAGGCGCATTCTCGCATTGTCCTGATATCCTTTAGGAGGCTCCATGAAAGCTGTCATCATGGCGGGTGGCTTCGGCACTCGGATTCACCCCTTGACCATCAGTATGCCCAAGCCGATGATTCCGCTGCTCAACCGGCCGATCATGGAGCATATCGTCAATCTGCTGAAACGGCATGACATTACCGAATTGATCCTGCTTCTGTTCCATCAACCCGAAGTGATCAAGAATTATTTTGGCGACGGCAGCGAATTCGGCGTGCGCATCACCTACGTTACACCTTTGGAAGATTTCGGCACGGCCGGCGCCGTCAAAGCCGCAGCACGCCATCTTGATCAACGCTTCATGATTATCAGCGGCGACCTGCTGACTGATTTTGATCTGTCAAAAGTGATCGCTTTTCACGAAGAGAAGCAAGCGAAAGCAACCATTACCCTCACCTCAGTGACCGATCCTCTGCAGTTCGGCGTTGTAATCACCGACAAAGAATCACGGGTTACCAAGTTTCTCGAGAAACCGGGCTGGGGAGAAGTCTTTTCCGATACCATCAATACCGGCATTTACATTCTGGAACCGGAAGTACTTGAGCTGATCCCGGATGGAGAGAACCGCGACTGGTCGAAAGACATTTTTCCCAGAATGCTTGAAAACGACGAGGCGCTCTTTGGTTGTGACATGAGGGGGTACTGGGCCGATATCGGCAACCCCGAGGCTTATCTCGAAGCGTGCCACGATATCTGTCACGGCATGGTCAGCGTGGAGATCGCTGAACCGCCACGCTCAGCGGGCAGCTCGATTTTTATCAGCCCCGATGCCCAGGTGAATGAGCAGGCCAAGCTCTCCGGCATGGTCGTTCTCGGCGACAACACCCGGATTCAGGGCAATGCTCAACTTACCAACTCCGTTGTCGGCCGAAACTGCCTGATTGAAGAAGACTGCGTGCTCGAAGACGCTGTCCTCTGGGATAACGTTTACATTAAGGCTGGCACCAGGATCAGCGGCGCCAACCTCGGTCACCGGGTGCGAGTCGGCCAACGGGCAGTCATTGAAACGGGGGCCGTAATCGCCGATGAAACGACAATCGGCGACGAAGTCAACATTCGCCCTAACATCAGAATCTGGCCGCGCAAAGTCGTCGAGAGCGGCTCGACGGTATCCATAAACCTGATCTGGGGCGAGAAATGGCGCAAGAGCCTCTTTGAAGGCGCCGTGGTCCGAGGTCTGACCAACGTGGAAATGACTCCTGAATTTTCTGCCCGGCTCGGCGCGGCTTATGGATCGACCCTGCCCAAGGGCAGCTACGTTCTCGCCGGTCGCGATGCGATCCGCTCTTCGCGTATGCTCAAGCGTTCCTTTGTCGGCGGTCTGCTTTCCGCCGGTGTCAACGTCCGTGACATCAGAATGATTTCCCTGCCGGTGCTTCGTTACAAGCTGACCACCTTTGGCGAGGTTGGCGGCATCCACTTCCGTCAGTCACCTGAAGATTCCGCAGCCACGGAAATCGTTTTCTTCGATGGTGACGGCAACGAAATATCCTCTGCAAATGCCAAGGGGATTGAACGCATCTACTTCAAGGAGAACTTTCGACGCGCCCATCATTCAGAGCCAGGCGGCATCGAGGAACTCCCACGCGTCTACGATTTCTACCGCGAAGGGTTCCTGCGCAACCTGGATGATACCCTGTTGAAAAAGACCGCGCCCAAAGTGATTCTGGATCTCAATCATTCCCCCGCAGCGGATCTGCTGCCCGTTCTGCTGTCGGACCTTGGTTTCGAAGTCACTGAATTAAACTCTCATGTTCATGAAAAAACCATAGACATGAACGCCGACAAACTCAATACCGCTCTGGACCGGTTAAGCCGCATTGTCAAAACACTCGAAGCAGACGCCGGTTTCTGGATCGGACCATCGGGTGAGAAAATCCGCCTGGTCAGCAGCAGCGGCCACATTTTTTCCGACCGCGAAGCACTCAGTACATTGACGGTTCTGGTTTGTGCGGTAGAGCAAGAGGGCAGCCTGGTCATGCCGGTGGGTGCCCCTCAGGCCGTGGAGACACTGGCCAAGGCCAGCGGCCTGACTGTGCAACGCACTCGCGGCGACGGCTATTCGCTGGTCGAAGCAGCACGTAATCGCCAGGTACGTTTTGCTGCCTCAATGGATGACCGTTTCAGCTTTCCTAAATTTCAACCGCACTTTGACGGACTCTTTGCGGCCGCCAAAGTCATGGAGCTTACGGCCCGGGCAGGGCTTACCCTGGATCAGGCGTTCGCCAAACTGCCGCGGCATACCTATCATCATCTGCAACTACCCTGCCCCTGGGAGAGCAAGGGCAGACTGATGCGACGCATGAGTGAGGACGCCGTTGATCAAAAGGCATCCTTTACCGACGGGGTACGCATAGATACCGATCACGGCTGGGTTCTGGTCCTGCCTGACCAGTATCGGCCAATCGCCCATATTTACGTTGAAGCCATCGAACGGAGTGATGCCGATGCTCTGCGCGACCTTTACCAGAAGAAAGTTTCCAGCTGGCTTAACGAATTGGCGGACTCCTGAGCCGGGAGTTGTTAAATCCAGGGTTGACAACCTGCACCGATTGCCTTGAGGGATGCAGCGCACTTCTCTGCGCATAGCCACGCAGACCATCATATTCTGAAACCTCTGGCCTGTAATTGATATCAATGGAGTTTTACCCGGAATGTCCCTCCTCTTTGACAAAAAGCTACTACTGAATCGGCGCACTCTTCAACAGCTGCAACAGGCAGGTCTGAGCGAATTGGCAGACGAAATGCCCGACATCAATGCGGCTCGGAAGCTTGCCCTTTGGCGCCAAACCTCCGGAGCAGAGGTTTACCTGTTTACTCTGCTGACCGCGGCGTCAAGACAGCTGGCACTGCACTACTTTACGCATCTGAGCCTGCAACCAGGCCTCGGTGACATCAAGCTTGCCGGAACAAGGCATCCACTACCGGAGCTCAGCACGGCTTACCGCGAATTTCTTCACTGCTACCCGAGCCAAAAGCTGGCAAACTCAGTCGAGTCTGCTGCGACTGAAGCGAAGGTGCTGGCTCGTCAACGCCTGCTTGCCGAAATCTTTATTCTTGAAGCTCTGATTGAGAACCCGGCAACCCGATCTTTTCAGGATCTCTTTGATGACGCCGAAATAAACTCCCGCTTCGATTATCATGCCTTGCTCAGGCGGCTCACGGATCTGTCAGGACAAATGCAAGGACCGCTCGCCACCCTTGGCCAGAATCTGCCTGAGCTGCTGCGAGCACCGATGCGCGCTGCCCCCGATAGCCTGGCTGGGCAGATCGCTTACATCGCACAGCATTGGGCAGCATGGCTCCCGGAGAGCATCATCCTGGAGATACAGCTTGCCCGCGCCATTACTGGCGAGGAAAACCGGGCGCATCTACCCGGACCAGGGCCCTCACCCAGCCCGCTGTTCGGCAAGGGCGACGGCAGTGGCGCTCCAGCGGCTTTCACTAAGGATATCGACTGGATGGCCAGCTCTGTTTTGCTGGCTAAATCGATCTATGTCTGGCTCAATCAACTCAGCAGCCGCTATCAGCGGGCCATCACCACTTTGGCAGACATCCCGGATGAAGAACTGGCATGTCTGGCGAACTGGGGATTCAACGCACTCTGGCTGATCGGTATCTGGGAGCGCTCTGCGGCCTCAAAACGTATCAAGCAACTGTCTGGAAATCCGGAAGCTGAAGCCTCGGCATATGCGCTGCATGCATATCGGATTGCCGCAGACCTGGGCGGCGACAACGCATTGCAGGACCTTGAGCAACGCTGTCGCAACCACGGTATCCGTTTAGCCTGTGACGTGGTCCCCAATCACACCGGCATCGATTCCGAATGGGCCACACACCATCCCGACTGGTTCCTGCAGGCGGATCAATCACCCTATCCGGCCTATCGCTTCAGCGGACCGGACCTTTGCGATGCTGACGAGATAAGTATCCGGATCGAAGACGGCTACTGGGACCACAGCGATGCAGCTGTGGTTTATGAATATCAGGATCATCGTTCCGGACGCCGCCGCTACATCTATCATGGCAATGACGGCACTCATATGCCCTGGAACGATACCGCGCAACTCAATTTTCTGCTTCCGGAAGTCCGCCGGGCTATGAGCGATCTGATCGTTGCCATCGCTCGACGCTTCAGCCTGATTCGTTTCGATGCCGCCATGACCCTGGCGCGCAAACATTTCCGCCGCCTCTGGTTCCCTCCACCGGGCGGCAGTGCCGGAGTACCGTCGCGTTCAACCTTCTGGATGTCTGATGCAGACTTCGAAGCAGCTTTCCCCGTCGAATTCTGGCGGGAGGTGGTTGATCGCATTAATCGCGAAGTCCCTGATACCCTGCTTATTGCCGAAGCGTTCTGGATGATGGAGAGCTATTTCGTTCGCAACCTTGGCATGCATCGGGTCTATAACAGCGCTTTCATGAATATGCTCAAGAACGAGGACAATGCAAAATACCGCAAAATCCTGAAAGACATTCTGGCCTACAATCCGGAAATATTGAAACGCCATGTCAATTTCATGAATAATCCGGACGAAGCGACCGCTGTTGAACAGTTTGACAAAGGTGACAAATATTTCGGCGTCGCCACCTTGCTCGCCACCCTGCCCGGCTTGCCCATGTTCGGCCATGGTCAGATCGAAGGTTACCGGGAAAAGTACGGCATGGAGTATCGCCGCGCCTACTGGCAGGAATCACCGGATAGCGGATTTGTCTCGCATCATGAACGACAGATTTTCCCCCTGTTGCGCATTCGGCAACTCTTTTCCGACGTCGAGAACTTTTCCCTTTACGACTTTACAACTTCATACGGTGTTGACGAAAACGTCTACGCCTTCAGTAATGGTCTTGTCGAAAGGAAAGTCCTGGTCGTTTTCAATAACGCCGAGCAAGCCACGCAGGGTCGACTGCATCAGGCCGCTCCAAAAGCATCGCCGGAGCAGGAAGGCGTGGCGCATTCGATGCCGGATCTCTGGAGAGAGCTGGGCTTTGATCGCGCTTCTGGAGAGTTTTGTCGCTTTCGTAATCTGCAGGGCTCAACATATCTGCAGCAGGTCGGTCAGCTGACTCATGGACTTGAACTTTCCCTGAACGGCTATGAATACCAGATTTTTCATGATTTCCAGCTGTTCCATGATACGGATGGGCGTTGGCATAAGCTAAACCGGCACCTGCATGGGCGCGGCGTGCAAGATCTCGATCGCGAATTACTGCAGATGCTCCATCAACCGCTCTGGCAGGCATTCACCACGCTGCTCGACCCTGCTCGTCTGCAGGTTCTGGCCGGTGGCCTGATTGCGTCGCCTCTACCGAAACCGATCACAAGATTAAAGAGAGAACTGATCGAAGAACTTGATAATTTTGCTGCCGCACTACGTTCCTCATCAGAATTTCACGATGACCGATTGGCCGTCCCTGACGACCTTGAAGATCTTTTTGCGGTTTTGCCGACCTGGCTCGCAAAACGTTCTGCCGCGAAGCTGCCGGAGAAACTGCTGGCGGATATCTGGTGCGGAGTGCGGCTACAGCCTGGGTTGGGTGTTCCGCTCCTCAGTTGGTTGCTGCTGCACAGCCTGGGTAAAAAACTGGGGTATGCTGACGATTCCGACTGTCTGGAATTCCTGCGCCGATTCGGCCTTGATTACGCATGGCAGGACAGTGCCACATCAACGGTGCAGGAGAGAGGTGTATTTCTCGCCATATTGCTGATGCAGACAGCCGCGTTGACCCCGCACCCGGCGATCAGCGAAGCTGGTTTTACAGCGCTGTGCAACGATCCTGGTAACACCGGTCTGCTCGGAATCAACCGCCATGCAGGTAAAACCTGGTTTTTGCAGGAGGGTATGACGGCATTGGCAGGCGCTATTGCTCTTCAAGCCGACATCATACAGCTCATGACAACAGGCAAAACCGCAGGCGTAAAGGGTTCGGCATCCGCCGCCTCCCGGGTTCTGCGTCAACGTCTGGCTCGCGCTGCAGCCGTAGGCTATCGACTGGATAAATTCCTGAGCCTGAGTTAGAATGCCTCCCTGAAATGACTTATCTTCTTTTTGGAAATAATCATGCCTGAAGCGGCCCTGAAACTACTCATGGTCGCCTCTGAAGCAGCGCCCTTCGCCAAGACAGGCGGACTTGCAGATGTCATCGGTTCTTTGCCGCCGGCCTTGCATGCTCTTGGCCATGATGTCCGCCTGGTTATGCCCTGGTATCGAAGCGTACGCGGCGCCACCGGCAATCTTCGCACAAGTCGACGCAAGCTTTCGATCCCCATGGGAAATCACGTTTACCAGGCAGGCTACCGCACTGGTGATCTCAGTGGGATGCCGGTCTACTTCATTGACATACCGGAACTTTACGATCGCCCGGAACTTTATGGCGAGCATGGCCAAAGTTATCCGGACAATGCCGAGCGTTTCGGCCTGCTCAGCCTGGCTGCCCTTGAACTCGTCCGCCAACTCAAGTTTGTCCCGGATGTGATTCACGCTCATGACTGGCAAACAGGTCTGGTCCCGGTTTACCTGCGCCAATACCGAGGACAAGATTCTTTCTTTTCTAAAACCGGCAGTCTTTTCAGCATTCACAACCTCGGCTACCAGGGTGTTTTCCCACTTGCAACCGGACGCATTTTGGGACTTGATGATTCCTTGCTTACTCCCGACGGTCTCGAATATTATGGTCAGATCTCACTATTGAAGGGTGGTATTCGCTTTGCTGACCAGGTCAATACCGTATCCCCAACCTATTGCCGGGAGATCCAGACGCCCGAGCACGGCATAGGTCTGGATGGTCTTTTGCGATCTCGCGCTGATCACCTGCATGGCCTTTTAAACGGTCTCGATGGCAACCTCTGGTCACCAGCCAACGATAATTCCTTGACGTGCTCCTATAGTTCACAAAATCTGTCCGGTAAAATCGCATGCAAAAAAGACTTGCAGAAGAAGCTCGACCTGACGATCTCATCGGACACGCCAATTGTCGCCATGGTCACAAGGCTTGACTCACAGAAAGGCATCGAGCTGGTGCTCGAAAGTTGGGACAAGATCATGGCCCGCGACCTGCAGCTGGTTATTCTCGGCTCAGGCAACCCCGATTTTGAATACCGACTTGCCGAGGCAGCCAGCTTTTATCCAGAACAAGCCAGCGTATTGCTGCGATTCGACGATGCGTTGTCGCGGCGCATCTATGCCGGGAGTGATCTATTTCTGATGCCGAGCCGTTACGAACCATGTGGCCTGGGCCAATTGATCGCCCTGCGTTACGGCGCAGTCCCCATGGTTCATGCCACAGGCGGGCTTGTTGACACCATTTTTGATCCACTGACATCGGCGGACAAGGCCAACGGATTTGCGTTTCACGAATATCGCCACGACAGCCTGTTGCGCTGCCTGGACAGAGCCCTGGCAACTTACGCTGAACCAGAAAGCTGGCAGCCGCTGATGTTGCAAGGGATGACTCAGGAGACGTCCTGGGCCCAGGCCGCCGGGCAGTACGAAGATCTCTATCGTTTGTGCATGAAGGGACTAAAATGACCGAGCATGAGGATAATGTGACGACTTCGCAACAACCGGACACGGAAGAAAAGAAAGTACGCTTCCCTGAACTCGCCGAGCTGGAAGAGAAGATTCAACGTCGACTGCGCAGTAACCAGCGCTTTTTGGAACGCTTCATGGATGAAGATTTCGATGAAATGGTCGATGATGATGACGCAGACGTCAACATCGAAGGGGATGAGCCAGAGCAGCTGGAAGAATTATAGCAGGCTGTCGAGATACTCCTGCCACTCGGTAGGCAGCAGGTCACGTTTGCGCGTGTTGCACTCCTTGCAGGCCGGCACACAGTTACCGCGAGTACTCCTGCCACCGCGCACCAATGGCACAATGTGATCCAGGGTCAGATCCCTGGAATTGAAACGACCACCACAATAATGACAGAGGCCCGCTTCAATCCGCTTGCGCCACCACTGGGAGCGCCGTAAATCACGGGCTTTTTGGCGTTCGCGGCGCAGTTGTTCTTCTGAGATTTCGAACCAGGTTTCCACACTCTACCTCGCTAATCTTCTCAATCTTAAGCGACTTCGGGTTATTGGGCAAGCGATTCAGTGCTGTTCACACAAAGACTGCGCATTTGAGATGTGTCATACAGCTACGAAACAGATAACATCCATAGATCCTTTGGATTGATGCAGAGATTGCGGAAAAGACTCGTTTCAGATCGAAACTTAAGGGAAATACCAGATGAATATACTCATAGTCGGAGCAGGTCAAGTCGGCTACTTTCTCTGCGAACGGCTCTCTCTGGAAGGTCATGGAGTCACCCTGATCGACCGTGATCAGGACCATCTCAATACCGCCCAGGATCGTCTCAATGTGCTCGGCATCCTTGGCAACGGTGCCAGCGCCGAAACCATGGAACAGGCCGGCATCAAGGAGGCGGATATTGTCATGGCCGTCACTGACCTTGATGAGGTCAATATCCTGGTTTGCCTGCTGGCAAGGGAATATGGCGTCAGCAAACGCATCGCCCGCGTCAAAAGCATCGATTATCTGAGTCGGGGCGCAGTTCTCTCCAAAGATAAACTGGGCATCGACCTGATGATCAATCCGGACGATGCCGTGGCTGATGAACTGGCCAACCTCGCAGCCAGAGCCGGGACTTTCGATGTTGCCGAGTTCGTCGGCGGCCAGATCCAGTTTCTCGGTTATCGCATCAGCGAAGACAGTCCGTTGTGTGATCTGACCCTTAAAGAGCTTGGTGAAATTCGCGGCATGTATCGCTTCGTCGTGGTCGCAATCACACGGCACGGTCACACCATCATTCCTCGTGGCGACGATACCATCCAGGTTGGCGACAGCATCTTTATCTTTGCCCACAAGCAAGATCTGCCTGCCATCCAGTACCTGCTGAAGATCAAGGAAGAAAAGCGTCGAGGATCGCGACGAGCCTTTATTCTCGGTGGCGGCAGGATTGGTCTTCGGGTCGCCCGCAACCTTGAGGAGCGCGGCTTCAATGTGCGCCTGATAGAACGCGATCAGGCCCGCTGCGAAAAACTTTCCGCACAGCTGAAAAAAACCATGGTCATTCACGCCGAGGGTACCGACATCCGGGCTCTGCTCGATGAAGGCGTGGCCGATGCCGATGTCTTCATCGCCGCAACCGATAACGACGAGACCAATATCCTCTGCTCGCTTCTCTACAAACGCCACGGGACCAAACGCACCCTTTGCCTGGTCAACCGACCTGAGTTTCTCGATCTGGCCCCTTCCCTTGGTGTTGACGCTTGTGTCTCGCCACGACTTTCTGCGGCAAGTGCGATCCTGAAGTTCGCCCGTCGGGGCAATGTCATCTCCCTGGCGACGATCGAGGGCAGCAATTCGGAAGTCATGGAGATTGAAATCAAATCCGGCAGTTCAATTGTCGATACCCCGCTCAAGGATCTGCACTTCCCGCGCGGAGCAATTATCGGCGCCATTGTCCACCAGAACAGTTATGAAATCCCCGACGGCGAGACTTGCCTCAAGGTAGGCGACCTGGTGATGGTCTTTGCTCTGCCTGAAGCGCTTGCCAAAGTCGAAAGATTTTTTGAATAAATGAATATCACGCTGACTTTGCGCATACTCGGCGCCTTGCTGCTTTCCCTGGCGATTGCCCTGCTCTTTCCTGTGCCGTTTTCCTGGTTTTACGGCGACGGTGCTGCAAGCGCCTTTATCCTTTCATCGGTAATTTCTGCGGCATGCGGCGGGCTGCTTTTCAACCTGTTCCGCTCTGAAAGCGACCTGTCTGTCCGTGAAGGCTTTGCCGTGGTTACGTTCGGCTGGACTCTTTTTGCCCTGTTTGGGGCGCTGCCATTTGTTTTGTCCGGAGCGATCCCTTCATATCTCGATGCTTTTTTCGAGACCATGAGCGGCTTCACTACCACCGGTTCAACCATTCTTACCGATATCGAAGTGCTGCCACCAAGCGTTCTGCTGTGGCGCTCCCTGACACAATGGCTGGGCGGCATGGGCATTATCGTCCTCTCCCTGGCCATCCTGCCGATGCTTGGTGTCGGCGGTATGCAACTCTTCAAAGCCGAGGTGCCCGGCCCGACAACTGACCGGCTGAAACCACGCATCCAGGACACCGCCAAACTGCTCTGGGGAGTTTATGTCCTGCTCACCGGCGTTGAGATCCTGTTGCTGATGGCTGGCGGCATGAGTTTTTTCGATAGTCTGAACCATTCTTTCACCACTATGGCCACCGGCGGATTTTCGACCCGCAACGCCTCGATTGCAGCCTACGGCAGTGCCTATATCGAATGGGTCATTACCTTGTTCATGTTTCTGGCCGGGATTAATTTCTCCCTGCATTATCTTGCCTTGCGCGGCAAGATCGGCGATTTTATTCGCAATGAGGAACTCCGTTTTTACTCCGGCCTGGTTCTGTTCGGCACAATCTCGATTACCTTGCTCAACATGGGCAGCACTTACCCGGATTTTCTCGACAATCTGCGTTTCAGTGCTTTCCAGGTCGTCTCGATCATGACTACCACCGGCTTCGGCACTGCCGACTATGAGCTCTGGCCGGTCCTCTGCCAGTATCTGCTGGTGTTTGCCATGTTCATCGGTGGCTGTGCAGGATCCACCGGGGGTGGCATGAAGGTCGCCCGTATCCTGCTCCTGTTTAAGCACGCTCACGTGCAGGTCTTCCGCCTGATTCACCCGCGTGCCGTGCGCCTGGTCAAGCTCGGCGCACGGCCGGTGGATAAAGAAGTCATGCAGTCGATTCTCGGCTTCTTCGCGCTCTACCTCGGAGTATTCGTCGCCGCCTCTTTCATTATGGCTGGTGTCGGTATGGATCTCCCCTCGGCAGGCGCATCGGTCATCGCCACCCTGAGTAATATCGGCCCGGGACTCGGCTCGGTCGGACCGGTCGACAACTTCGCGCATGTCCCGGCATTCGGTAAGCTGGTGCTTGCATTCTGCATGCTGTTAGGACGACTGGAACTCTTCACCGTACTGGTTCTGGTTTTCCCGAGCTTCTGGCGAAAATGACTCTTCGATGTCCCTCATGTCCAAAGTTTCCGCATTCAAAAAACTGCGTTACCGTTTGCTCCTCTACCTGGTGGTTGCTGTGATCTTTGCCATGCCTGCGCGCACTGCTCTCGACCACCATTTCCTTTATTTCCCAGAGCCACGTCATGAAGCAACGCCGACAAGCGTGGGCCTGGATTACGAGGAGATTGCTTTCGAAGCAACAGACGGCACCAAGCTTAACGGTTGGCTCGTTCCGGGGCATGCACAGGCTCCGGTCGTGCTCTTCTGCATGGGCAACGCCGGCAACATCTCCCATCGCCTGGATACTTTGCAATTGCTCCACGATCTGGGGGTTGCCGTCTTCATCTTCAATTACCGTGGCTACGGTCTCAGCGATGGCAAAGCCAGCGAGAGCGGAACCTATCACGATATCGCCGGTGCTTTGGAATTTCTGGCTAAACGCGGCTGGCCGTCAAAACGGACGATCATTTTCGGCCGCTCATTGGGTGCCGCAATCGGTCTTGAAGCTGCGCTGAGCGCCCCTCCTGCCGGTCTGATCATGGAATCAGCCTTTACCTCGATCAAGGCCATGGGTCAACATCACTACCCGCTGATTAATCGCTTACTCGGCTGGCTGATCGGTGCAAAATATGACAACCTGGGAAAAATCAGTAGCCTGAAGTGTCCTCTTCTGCTTATTCATGGCAAACAGGACAGCATCTGCCCGCCACGCATGGCAGAGGAGCTTTTTACCCGGGCACCAGAAGAAAAACAACTTTTATGGATTCCCGACGCCGGACATAATAACGGCTTCGTTGTCGGAGGAGAATCCTACCGACAAGCCTTGAAACAGGCAATTATGCAATGGACCGGGTTCGCAGCAGAGATTGCGCGATAACGCTTCTGCCCTTGCCACGATCGGACTTTATTTCAGCCGACACGCCAGATTTAATTGTTCTAGCAGCCTGTCGGACTATACGGGCCGAAGCGAAAATTTGGATATTTGAGAACAGATTTCAGCTCATTTGCAGGTTCATAGCCGTAGCTATGGACCAAAAAGGAGCTGAAATATGGGCCAAACAGCCGGATTTGCAG
>JAVVDT010000310.1:0-2464 GCA_032250875.1 Desulfuromonadales bacterium
CTTTGAGCTCTGCCGCCTCGCGGGAGTTCTGCCGGTTTATCCTTTCCCATGGTTTGCCGCCCCCGCCGGAGTCAATCTTTTGGGCGGTATGGTGTTCGGTCTGGGCATGGTGATGGCCGGTGGTTGTGTTGTGGGCGTTCTCTACAAGATGGGCGCCGGTAATTTCCTGGCGATGCTCGCTTTTCTTGGTCTGTTGGCCGGCAGTGCCCTCTATGCAGAGATTCACCCCTGGTGGATGGCGTTGTCCAGTCGGACGGTTTTTGCCAATGGTGCCGTAACCCTGCCGCAATGGATCGGCATTACACCGACAATCCTGGTTCTCGCATGCACAACCGTCGGCGGCATCTTTTGCTGGCGCTGGAAGCAGAAGGGACACTGGGCTGACAGGAATCCCGCAGAAGGGTTTATCCCGTTGTGGATTACAGCCATCAGTCTTGCTGTACTGGGAGTCCTGACGGTTCTGTTGTGCGGCATACCCATGGGTGTGACGACGTCTTATGCCAAGGGTGCAGCTCTTGTCGAATCCTGGCTTGTGCCTGGTCATCTTGCAGCACTGAGCTACTTTTCTATCACGCCGACCCAATATACGCTTACTCTCGACGGAGTTTTGCACAGCGGTAGTCCCGGACCGTATTTCGATATCGTGGCGATCGTACAGGTTCCTCTGATTATTGGTGTTATTAGTGGGTCCTGGTTGTCGGCTCACTTGCTCAATGAATTCAGGATCGTCTGGAAAGTGCCATTCAGGCAAGTTCTCTTGGCGTTTACAGGGGGTGTTATCATGGCTCTCGCGGCGCGCATGTCGCCAGGGTGCAATATCTGGCACCTCTGGGGAGGGTTGCCATTGTTGACCATGCAGAGCATGTTGTTTGTTGCCGGGCTGTTTCCCGGGGCATGGCTGGGCGGAAAAATACTGCAGCAGCTGCTCGCGCCAGCTGCGCCGATCAGGGGGGTGAACTCATGAAGACAGTCGAAATGAATATCCGCGGACAGGTCTGCCCGTCGTGTCTGTTGCTGGTCTTGCGTGAAGTCAACCAGCATCATCGTGAACTGGCGGCCGGTGACCTCTGCCTGGTGATACTGACGGATAATCGAGATGCGACCGGAACGATTCCGGAGGCTGTCAACAACATGGGAATTGCCGCCGCAGTCGAAAAGGTTGCAGGGTATTACCGGATCACGATCCAGAATCAGAAAGAATCAGAATGACTGACCTTTACAGGAAAACCGGAATGAAGCAGCCGCACAATGAAGGCCTTGTCAGAAATTTGGGAGAGCCCGATGCACACAATGAACTTGTACTGTTACGACAAGAGAATGCGCGTCTGAGTGCGATTCACCGCGCAACTATGGACTATATCCGTGCAAAAGTTAATTCCCTGCTCGAGGTTGTCGGAACAAAAAGCCTCAATCCCGAGGAACTGGATGATCACAGCCTGATCGAATTTGACCCAATCGGCATCGTTGTCGATAGTTTTCAACATGTTCTGGAGAACCTGCAGGGAACCAACCGCAAACTGTGCTTTGCCCACGATGAAATCCAGACGGTGTTTGAAACAGTCGGCGCCGGTATTTTGGTTCTTGATCCCCAGGGCCGGGTCATTTCATACAACCAGAAGATTCGCGATCTGATGCTTGGAGATGCACTTGATATCCATGGCAAAAGTTGCATGGCGCATGTCTGCGGCAGCAATGTCGAGGACGACAGGTGCGCTTTTGCAGCGGTCATGCAGAACCGCTGTGAGCAGCGTTTTTCGGACTGGAGTTTCAACGGCCGCAGCTTCGATGTCATCGGTCGCCCCATGTTTAACGATGCTGGCGAGATTACCCATGTTGTTTTGGCTTATCACGATGTCTCGGCGCGCCGGGACGCACAGCTTGCCTTGCTTGCAGCTCTTGACGAGACCCGGGAAATAAACACCAAGATCAACGGTATCCTGCGCTCAGCGGCCGATGGCATCCTGGTGACCGACGCCTCTGAAAATGTGGTTCTGATCAATCGACGGGCTGAGGAACTGCTCGGGCTTGATCCGGCTGAACAGGATTCTGTCTTGAGAATCGAGGGTATTCGACATGCCGGGTTGGTTGCGTTGCTGCGTCATGCGCCGAAAAAGCGTCAAGAGACGTTCAGCGAGGATCTGACCTTCCAGTTGGCGGGACACTCGCCCTGCATCTGTCAGGCCCGATTTACAGTGATCAAATCATCGCTTGATGAATTCAACGGCTGCATTACACTGCTGCACGATGTGACCGAGCAACGCGCGATTGATCGCATGAAAGACGAATTCGTTTCGACAGCAGCCCACGAACTGCGCACACCTTTGGCAACCATTTTAGGCTATGCAGATCTGCTGCAGATGAACAACGATTATAGTCCTGAACAGCGGGCCGAATTCCTTCAGCAAATTCAGAACAAGGCGGAACGCCTGGGGGAGATCGTCAGCGATCTGCTCGATATCAGCCG
>JAVVDT010000311.1:0-2159 GCA_032250875.1 Desulfuromonadales bacterium
CTGGTCGAAGGCCTTGAACACCGCGCCGCCCTTTGAAGACAGGACGTTTGTGATCGCTGCCGTCAGGGTTGTCTTGCCGTGGTCAACGTGACCGATCGTTCCGATGTTAACATGCGGTTTTGTCCGCTCAAATTTGGCTTTGGCCATCGTCGTCTCTCCTTATATTCACTTCGCTATTGAATTAATTAATCAGCCTTTGGTTTTACTTACAATCTCTTCAGCAATCGCCTTTGGCACCTGGTCATAATGATCGAATGTCATTGTATATGTCGCACGCCCCTGGGTCGAACTGCGCAGGTCGGTTGAGTAACCGAACATGTTGGATAGAGGCACATGCGCATTGACAACTTGAGCGCCACCGCGTGTTTCCATACCGGAGACGCGACCGCGGCGACTATTCAGATCACCCATAACTTCACCGAGGTACTCTTCAGGAGCAACAACTTCGACAGCCATAATCGGTTCGAGCAGAACCGGCTTAGCTTTGGCAGCCCCCTCTTTGAGGCCCATTGAGCCGGCAATTTTAAATGCCATTTCAGATGAGTCAACATCGTGGTAGGAGCCATCAAAACAGGTCACCCGGATATCGACCAGCGGGAAGCCTGCGAGAATACCATTTTTAGCAGCTTGCTCGGCACCAGCACCAACCGATGGGATATATTCCTTGGGAATAACACCACCCTTGATTGCGTCGACATATTCAAAGCCACTGCCTGGCTCAAGGGGTTCAAGGCGTAACCAGCAATCGCCGTACTGACCACGACCGCCGGATTGGCGAACAAACTTGCCCTGTACTTCAACGGTTTTGGTAATCGATTCTCGGTAGGCGACCTGAGGAGCACCGATATTTGCCTCAACCTTGAATTCGCGCCGCATGCGATCGACAATAACTTCAAGGTGCAGTTCACCCATACCGGAGATAATCACCTGACCGGTTTCTTCGTCAGTACGAACACGTAACGAAGGGTCCTCTTGTACCAACTTGCCGAGCGCAAGGCCCATGCTTTGCTGATCACTTTTAGTTTTCGGCTCAATAGCAATATGAATAACCGGTTCCGGAAACTCCATTGCTTCAAGAAGGCATACGTCTTTCTCGTCGCAGAGAGTATCACCGGTCGTCGTGTGCTTCAAGCCAACCGCAGCAGCGATATCTCCGGAATAGACGTGCTTAATTTCTTCACGCTTATTCGCATGCATCTTAAGAAGACGCCCAAAACGTTCTTTTTTGCCCTTAGTGGAATTCAGGACATGAGCACCAGACTCTGCGACTCCGGAGTAAACCCGGAAGAAGGTCAACTGGCCGACAAAAGGATCCGTCATGACCTTGAAAGCCAAAGAAGAGAAAGGCCCCTTGTCATTAGCAGAACGTGTCATTTCTGCTTTTGTATCGGGATGGACACCCTTGATTGGAGGAACATCCAGAGGCGAAGGCATATAATCGACAACGGCATCAAGAAGAGTCTGCACACCCTTATTCTTAAAGGCGGAGCCACAGAAAACCGGGTTAATCTTCAGATCGTTGGTGACGCGACGTACTGCAGACTTAATCTCAGCGACGCTTATTTCTTCGCCGGCGAGGTACTGTTCCATCAATGCATCGTCGTGTGAACTGACTTCCTCCAGCATAAATTCGCGGGCAGCTTCAGCATCAGCCTGCAGTTCTTCTGGAATCTCGGTGACCTCATAATTAGCGCCGAGCGCCTCATTATCCCAGATCACGGCCTTCATCTCAACGAGATCGATAATACCGCGGAAGAGATCTTCCACACCAATCGGCAGTTGAAGAGGCACAGGGTTAGCGCCAAGACGATCACGCATCATCTTAACGCCTCTGCCAAAATCCGCACCGATACGATCCATTTTGTTGATAAATGCAATCCGCGGAACGCCGTATTTGTCAGCTTGACGCCAAACCGTTTCGGACTGAGGCTCAACACCACCGACCGAGCAGAAAACCGCGACGGCGCCATCAAGCACACGCAGTGAGCGCTCAACCTCTATAGTGAAATCTACATGACCAGGGGTATCAATAATGTTGACGCGGTGATCCTTCCAGAAACAGGTGGTTGCAGCAGACGTAATCGTAATGCCACGTTCCTGCTCCTGCTCCATCCAGTCCATAGTGGCAGCGCCATCATGAACTTCACCGATCTTGTGAG
>JAVVDT010000311.1:2169-2430 GCA_032250875.1 Desulfuromonadales bacterium
CAATGTGAGCCATAATGCCGATGTTACGAGTATTTTCAAGTGCTACTTTGCGAGCCACAGCAGTACGTCCTCCGCCTTACCAGCGATAATGCGCGAAGGCTTTATTAGCTTCGGCCATACGATGAGTATCTTCACGCTTCTTAACTGCAGCGCCACGGTTGCCGGATGCATCCATAAATTCGGACGCAAGACGTTCCTGCATAGTTTTTTCACCACGACCGCGCGCGTAGCTGACGATCCAGCGAATCGCCAGAGCATTAC
>JAVVDT010000312.1:0-2409 GCA_032250875.1 Desulfuromonadales bacterium
CCATCATGATTTCAAAAACTGCCATCGGCCATCTGCTTGACAAACTGGGGGCGGCAAATGTCGCCAGCGAAAAGGAAGATCTGCTGGTCCTCGGCTACGATTCCACCCCGGGGGTTCATCATCTTCCCGAAGTCGCTGTCTATCCGACCACGACTGCGGGGGTACTGGCCGCCATGGAGATCGCCCAGCACGAGGGACTGCCGATAGTACCGCGCGGCTCGGGAACCGGTCTGTCCGGCGGCAGCGTACCGGTCAAAGGCGGCATGGTTCTCTGCCTCAACCGCATGAACCGGATACTGGAGATTGACGAAGAGAACCTCACCGCTACAGCAGAAGCCGGCGTAGTCACCCTCGATCTGTTCAATGCCACCGCCGTCAAAGGGTTGTTCTACCCGCCGGACCCGGGTTCACAGAAGATCTCGACGCTCGGCGGCAACGTCATGGAGGACGCAGGCGGTCTGCGCGGCCTGAAGTACGGCGTCACCCGTGATTATGTGATGGCGCTCAAGTGCGTGTTGCCCGACGGCAGCATCCTGACCACCGGCGGTAAAAGCGTCAAGGATGTCGCCGGCTACGCTTTCAAGGATCTGCTGGTCGGCTCCGAGGGTACGCTCGGCATCATCACCGAGGTCACTGTCAAGTTGATCCCGCCTCCTCAGGATAAACGGACCTTTCTCGCTTACTTCAATGACATCCGCACCGCCGGTGAGGCGGTCTCGAAGATCATTGCCGCCAAGATCATCCCCTCGACCATGGAGATTATGGACAAGGCGACCATCAACTGCGTCGAGGACTACGTCAAGATCGGCCTGCCGCGTCAGATGGCGGCCCTGCTGCTGATCGAGGTAGACGGTCATCCGGCCATGGTCGAAGAAGAGTCACAGGGGGTGAAAAAAATCCTCGAACAGGTCAAGGCAGCAGAAGTGCATGTCGCCAAAAGTGTCGAAGAAGCCAACAGCCTGGCCGCGGCACGGCGCACGGCGCTCTCAGCGCTGGCGCGCGTTTCGCCGACCACATTATTGGAAGACGCCACCGTACCGCGTTCGCGGCTCGCTGAGACGTTCGCGGAAATCGAGCGACTTACCGCTAAGTACGGCCTCAAGGTCGGCACCTTCGGCCATGCCGGCGACGGCAACCTGCACCCGACCGTGCTCTGTGACGAGCGCGACAGCGACGAGATGCAGCGGGCCCATGCCTTTTATGATGACCTCTACGACCAGGTTCTGGCCTGGGGCGGCACCGTCTCGGGCGAACACGGCATCGGTCTGGCCAAGAAAGAGTACCTGGCCCGACAGATCGGTGCCGGCGGCGTCAAGGTGATGAAACGCATCAAGGATGCCTTTGATCCTAAAGGGCTCCTCAACCCTGGTAAAATATTCGTTGATGATGACCCTTGTACCCAGGCGCACGTCGAGGAGGGCTTCCGTGTCTCACACTGACAAGCTCGGCAACTTCACAACCCATGACGCGCCAGATTATTGCGATGTCCTGCAGTGCATGCGCTGCGGCTTCTGCCTGCCGACCTGTCCAACTTTCGCCCTGACAGGCCGCGAACGCTCCAGCCCGCGCGGCCGCGTTGCCCTGGCCCGGGCCGTGGCTGAACAAAAGCTCGAATTCACAGAAGCCGTCAAGGAAGAAGCCTTTTTCTGCCTCGACTGTCGGGCCTGCACAACAGCCTGCCCCTCCGGTGTGCGTGCCGGCGAAGTCATGGAAGTCTGCCGCAGCCAGGCACACCAGTTTTTTCCTCTCAAGCATGTTGGCAGATCCTTCCGTGAGTTCGTCCTGCAGAAGATGCTGCCCAATCCCGATCTGCTGGAGACCTCGATGCTGCCGGCACGACTCTATCAGAAACTCGGCATCCAGTGGCTGGTTCGTCATTCGCACCTGCTCAAACTGGGTCCGGAATGGGTGGACAAGGCCGAAGGCATGATGCCTGAACTGCATCCGCCGTTGCGCCCGCAGTTAGCGGAGACTATTCCGGCGGTTGGCGAACAACGTGGTCGGGTGGCCTTTTTCCTCGGCTGCATCATGACCCTGATGTATGCCGAGGTTTCGCGGCAGACCGTGCGCGTGCTGACCCATCAGGGCTTCGAAGTCTTGACGCCCAAGGCACAAAAGTGCTGCGGCGCTCCTCATCTGACCGAGGGCGATCGCGACACTGCACGTCGCATCGCTCAACACAACCTCGACCTCTTCATGACCCTCGATGTCGATGCCATTGTCACCGACTGTGCCGGCTGCGGTGCAGCCTTGAAAGAGTACGAAGAAATCCTTGAAGAGTCGGGCGAGCACGACAAGCTGGCCGCCTTCCGTGGCAAAATCAAGGACGTCAGTGAATTTCTGGCGGAGCAGGGATTAAGGACGGAGGGCCTGATAGCGGTCGAGAAGAGCGTCACTTATCATGAACCC
>JAVVDT010000313.1:0-2374 GCA_032250875.1 Desulfuromonadales bacterium
CTGGATGGCAGTGAACCGCGCGGAGAACTGCAGGATTTTGCCACCGGTTGGCTGAATAAAGCGACCGGTCAAGCAAGCGGACGGCCGGTGAGCCTGGCTGTCGGACCGGATGGTGCCTTGTATGTCAGCGATGATAAAGCCGGCATGATTTACCGCATCAGCTATCCTGGCGCATGACACAGACAATGGCTGCAGACAACATGCACTAACTTATGTGCTGAATGGTTACTGAACACTTTGATAAACTTCAGAGATACTGAATCAGAACATACAGAAGGGGCAGGCTGGCAAAGGCAAGCACAAGGCCCAGTCCGGCCATGGCAATAGCCAGTTCCACGCCCATGCCGGCCGCAGCGGCCAAAGCGCATGCAGTCACCATCGGCGGCATCCCCGCCTCGAAGATGGAGATGTCGGCGACAAGGCTTTCCAGGCCGAGCAGGCGGCAGCCAAGCAAGGCGATCAGGGGAGCAATGACCAGTTTGATACCGAGACCGGCAACGAGTGGCTTCAGAGTCGTCCGCTGCAGACGCAGTTTCATCTGGAAGCCGATGGCTGTCATCACCAGGGCAGTCAATACTCCGGCAAGGTCTTGCAGGGTGTTGACGACGAATTGCGGGTAGCTCCAGTTGCGCAATGCCAGGCCGATCAGCAGGGCTGTGGTGGGTGGAAAGAGCAGGGCACGTTTGATGATGGTTGGAACATTGCTGCGTTCACCGCTGTAAAGCGACAGGATGACCGCGCCGTAGGTGGCGAAGATCAGCATGGTGCCAATCTGATCGTAGACGATCAAATGCGGGATCCCCGCTTCGCCGAAAAAAGCCTTTACCATCGGCACGCCCATGAATGAAGTATTGCCGATCGGCACCACCAGCAGCAACACTCCGGTGGTTGCGCGCGACCAGTGCATGCTTCGCGACAAAACCATAACCAGGATTGCCGAGCACAGCAGCATGCCCCATGGAACAATGGCGGCGACGATGGTGTCTCCGGAGAAGGAGATCTCCGGGACCTTGAGCAGGATGACCGCCGGCAGGGAGACATAGAGGGCAAACATGTTGAGCACATGCGCCGTCTGCTCCGGGAAGGCCTTGAGGCGCCGGAACAGCATGCCCAGCAGTACGAAGAGGCCGATCTGGATAAAATTCGCCAATGAGCTGTGCCCTGTATGGAGAGTTCAATCTGCGACGGCTGTGAGACTCGTCGCCGCTAATAAATTTTGCGCTTGGAGAATGTAGAACCTAGCACAGTGAAAGTGTTGTCGACAATAAAGAGAGAATGCGGATCATTGGTGAAGACGATCTCTTCCAGTCGCTTGAGCAGGATGTTGTTGATGACCACCATCAAGACAGTTTTGCTCTGACGTTTGTAAGCGCCGATTGCAGGCAGCAGGGTGGCGCCGATTTTCAGGGCGCTCATCACCTCTTCGGCAATCTCGTCGGGCTTCTCGGAAATGATCAGCGCCAATTTCCGCTGGTTGAAGAGCGACAGGCAGTAATCGACGGTAAACGACGTCACCAGCACAGAAATCATCGATGCGACAACCAGATCATTGTCGAAGTTCAAAAAGCTGAAGCTGTATATCAGACAGTTGAAGCCGAAGAAAAACTTACCGTAGCCGAGGTTGAATTTCTGATTCAGAATGACGGCGGCAACATCCAGGCCGCCGTTCGAGCCCAAAGAGCGCAGGACGATTCCAGCTCCGGCGCCGATAAACGCACCGAAGCTCACAGCCGCATACAGCTGGTTCTCAAAATTGATCGTGAAGTCAATCAGCATAAAAAACAGTGACAGCGACACCATGGCGATCGTGCTGTAGGCGAGAAAGCGTTTGGTGACATAGATATAGCCGAGGATGAACATGGGGATGTTGAGCAGCAGGTAAAAAATACCCGTGTTCAGAGATCCGGTCATGTATTGGATCAGGGTGGCGACGCCGAACAGTCCGCCGGGGATAAACCCTTGTGGCTCGCCGAGGGCTTTGTAGCCGATTGCCTGGATAAAGGTGCCAACCAGAATCAGAAAGCAGTTCCAAGGCACTGAGTAGACAAATTTGCGATCCTGAATCGTCATGTAAGACTCCTTGTTACAGTCGACTAAATGTAATGGTTGGAGGTACACCCTGACGGCATAATTGTCAACTACAGCCTTTTTAAGGGTTATAGATCCAAAAAAATAAGACAAGACTTGTCATGATTTGTCGAAGTCTGCTAATGTTTTAAATAAGTGCATTATCAGTTTACGAAAGGAGTTATGGCAATGCGTTACCGTCGGTTTGTTTCCCATATCGTGTTTATGCTAACAGCTCTTCTCTGTGCTACAAGCTTTGTCGCAAGTGCAGCAGAGGTTCCGCGAATCTCTGTTGATGAACTTAATA
>JAVVDT010000314.1:0-2369 GCA_032250875.1 Desulfuromonadales bacterium
TGATGGAAGTTGAAGGTCTCGATGCCGCCCCTGTTCTGGAAACCGGTTTTCTGATCAATAAGCTCTCCGACGAGAAACACAAGCCCTGACAATAAAATCGATGGGCGGAGCCGGCTCCGTCTGTTTTCATAAGGTCAAGAGCATCTCTTGACCTTTTTTATTGTCATTACCATTAACTCAAAAAGAAAGAGGGACCATGACTATATTCTCAAGCGCACAACAAGAAATTGCCGATCAACTTGGCGACGAAAAGATCGCTGTAGCGAAATGGAAAGACTGGAAATGGCAGCTTAAAAACTGCATCAAAACAGTTGATCAGTTTGAATCTCTGCTTGGTATCAAGCTGGATGAAAAGTACCGCAAGAAGATCGAACTGACGATCAGAAAATTTCCGCTGGCCATCTCGCCGTATTACCTGTCTCTGATCAACACTGACGACTATATGAACGATCCCGTGTTCCGTCAGTCGTTTCCTGCTCCGGAGGAGCTGGAAATCCTCAGGCATGATATGGCTGACCCTTTGGACGAAGACAAAGACAGTCCCGCACCGGGGATCACTCACCGCTACCCGGATCGGGTCCTGTTCCATATCAGCAATGTCTGCTCGATGTACTGCCGACACTGTACCCGCAAACGCAAAGTCGGCGATGTCGACTCAATTCCCAGCAAAATTGATATCCAGGCAGGTCTGGAATACATCCGTAAGACCCCTGTCGTGCGTGATGTTCTCCTCTCCGGCGGTGATCCGCTGATGCTCTCCGATGATTATCTGGACTGGATATTGACCGAACTGCGCAAGATCCCACATGTTCAGGTTATTCGCATAGGAACGCGCATGCCGGTGGTCCTGCCTTACCGTATAACGGAAAGTTTGGTCACGATGTTGAAAAAGCATCACCCGGTCTGGATTAACACCCATTTCAACCATCCGCGGGAGATAACGACGTCGTCACGTGAAGCACTGACCATGCTGGCCGATGCAGGCATACCGCTTGGCAATCAGAGTGTCTTGCTGGCCGGCGTAAACGATTGTCCGAGGATCATGAAATCGCTAGTGCATAAACTGGTTGAAAACCGGGTTCGTCCCTACTATCTCTACCAGTGCGATCTTTCGGAAGGCTTGACGCATTTCCGTACCCCGATCGGTAAAGGGATCGAAATCATGGAAAGCCTGCGGGGCCATACCAGCGGCTTTGCCGTCCCGACCTTTGTTGTTGACGCACCTGGAGGCGGCGGCAAGATCCCGTTGAATCCGAACTACCTCATCTCACTGTCGACCAACAAAGTCATCCTGCGCAACTTTGAGGGTGTGATCACTACATACAAAGAACCTGACAGCTACGAAGAGACTTTTTGCAATCGCGAATGCGACAAATGCGACTTGCAACTGGATCTTGATGATGCTGAAGAATGTTGCGCCACCGGCATCGAAAAACTGCTGTCCGATCATGACCAGACCATTTCCCTGACTCCGGAAAACAATGAGCGTATGGAGCGCAGAAACCAATGAGTGATCAAATAGAAGTCTTTGGTTCATCCGTTATCCAGCATGGCAAAAGTAACGACAGAGCCTATGTGATGAAGATATGCCGGCAAGACTGTCCGAACGTAGTCGATGATGCTGTCAACCTGGCGGTTGACAACGGCTACTCCAAAATCTTTGCCAAGGCACCCGCTTTCAGCCGGCCGGCCTTTTTGCAGGAGTGTTTTGTAGAAGAAGCAAAGGTCCCGAATCTGTTCAACGGCGCAGAGGACGGCTACTTCCTCAGTAAATTCCTGCTGCCTGAACGCCGCCGGGAAGGTGCTCCGGAGACCGTCAAAAAAGTTCTCGCTGCAGCCGACAGCAAGTTCACTGAAGCGGGTGTGGTTCCTGAACTTGAAACGGACTTCACCTGGCGTATCATGCAGAAGAATGATGCTCAGGCTATGGCTCGACTCTACGAGCTGGTCTTTAAGTCATATCCCTTCCCGATCGATGATTCTGAATACCTGACAAGAACCATGGACGAGGACGTCATTTATCACGGTATCTTCAGGGGGGATGAACTGGTTGCACTCTCTTCAGCCGAAATCGACTTTTCCGCTAAAAATGTAGAGATGACTGATTTTGCGACAAACCCGGATTGTCGCGGTCAGGGGTTTGCCACCTACCTGCTTGATAAAATGGAAGCAGATGTCCGCAGTCGTGGCATCCGCACCGCTTATACCATCGCTCGGGCTTACTCGTTTGGAATGAACATCACTTTTGCCAAGCACGGCTACAGCTTTGCCGGAACCCTGACCAATAATACCCAGATCTCCGGTCAACTGGAAAGTATGAACGTCTGGTATAAAACCCTTTGAGTACGAAGCGGGGAAGAGTGGATAGG
>JAVVDT010000315.1:0-2349 GCA_032250875.1 Desulfuromonadales bacterium
CTCAAACTTCCAAATTTTCGCTTCGGTCCGTATAGTCCGACAGCCTCCCTGGTTGATAAATTGAGGAGTTCATGACTGCCGAACAACGTCAAAATCGCATGATAACCGGGTTTATCCTGCTGTCGCTTCTTCTGCACCTGCTCTTGTTGCTGGTACCCAGGCATCAGCTTTTCCCGGTGGAGGACGCACCGAAGCCGGTTTACGTGGAAGTCCGCCCACCGCAACCGCTTGAACGTGAACTCGACCTGCCGGTTCGTCAAGAACTTGAAAAACCCCGCGAGGAACCGGCCAAGCGCCTGGCAGAGAAGGATCAGGTGGTCGAAAAAGAAATGGCTCCAGAAGGCCTGGACACTGAAGATCGCGAGAAAATCGTCCGCGCTCCGGAACCGGTCCGTAAACCACAGCCAAAGCCGCAGCCACAGCCAAAACCCCGCACAGAGGCTCCGCCGCAAAAGACCGAGCCGGTCGAGCCGACTGAACCGACTGAACGTGTACCGGTGACCCCGGAAGGCTGGATGGCCCAACCCGAGGTGAAGCCGTCACCGCAAATACCTGATTTACAGACTCTCACGCAGATTTCACCTGACACGCTGGCGAAGATCGAAACTGACTGGCGGCGCAAATACCGCGAAGATGTCGAAAAGGGTGATACGGTCTGGATGGACTCGCAGCAAGACCTGCTGCACTCGTTCATGAAACGCTTCCGGACCAATATCTACCTGGTCTGGAATTACCCGGAGGCTGCCGCGCAACGGAATCAGCAGGGGACATGCCTGCTCCGCATTACCGTCGATCGCCAAGGCAATGTCGCCGACGTGCAACTGCTGGAAAGTTCCGGTCACCGCGCTCTTGACGACGAAGCAATCAGAGCTGTTCGCCAAGGCGCCACCTACGGCCCTTTGCCGAGAGCCTATCCCAATGAAGACCTGAAGATCATGGCCTTCTTCCAGTATCGGCTCAGCGGCAGCGCCACGCGGTCGTACCGGCGGCGGCCCGGCGATATTTACTAAAGCGCATCGGGCGCACCACAAAGAAACAGGGACGATCTTTACAGATCGTCCCCATTCTCTTTTACATGCTACATTTTTCTCTTACCTCTTCGCGCTAGGCGCCTTCCTCCCACTTAAGCTTCGGCTTTCGTGCCGCAGTGGTCTCGTCAAGCCGTCTGACCCGAGAGCGAACCGGAGCCTGGTGCAGCAACTCCGGGTTATCGCGGGCCTCGCCGGCTATGGCGATCATGGCATCACAGAACTCATCGAGAACTTCCTGACTCTCTGTCTCGGTCGGTTCAATCATGATCGCCCCCCTGACCACCAATGGGAAGTAGATGGTCGGCGGGTGGTAACCGTAGTCAATCAGGCGTTTGGCCACATCCAGAGTGTGGCAGCCGCCTTCAAGGTTCTTATCGGAAAAAACAACTTCGTGCAATGATCGGCCATTGTAGGGCAGGTCATAAACACCTTCCAGCCTTGCCCGTACGTAGTTGGCATTGAGCACGGCCATCTCGCTGGCGTGCTTCAGGCCGGCAGCCCCCATGCTGCGGATATAGGCATAGGCACGCACCATAACGCCGACGTTGCCATGAAAAGCCAGCAAGCGGCCGATTGAATCTCTCTGTGCTGCATCAAGACGATAACTCTCACCATCGCGGACCACACCCGGCCCGGGGAGATAAGGAATCAACTCTTCGGTGACTCCGACCGGCCCGGATCCTGGCCCGCCGCCGCCATGCGGCGTGGAGAAGGTTTTATGCAGGTTGAAGTGCATGACATCGATACCCATGTCACCGGGACGGGCGATTCCCATCAGCGCATTGAGATTGGCGCCATCGCAATAAACCAGCCCACCACGTTCGTGAACCAGCTTGCAGATCGCCTCGATGTTCGTCTCAAACAAACCGAGCGTATTCGGATTGGTGACCATCAGCGCCGCGACATCATCGTCCATGTGCGCCTCGACCTCTTCCAAGGTCAAGATCCCTTCTGAAGCGATCGGCACAACATCGTAGCCGGTCAAGGATGCCGTCGCCGGGTTGGTGCCGTGTGCCGTATCAGGGATCAACACCTTGGTACGCTTGCTGCCGCGCGCCTCGTGCCAGGCTCGTACCACCAGCATCCCCGTCAGTTCGCCCTGGGCTCCGGCAGCCGGCTGCAAGGTAACCCGGGCAAAACCGGAAATCTCTGCCAGGGCACCCTGCAAACGGTACATAAGCTCCAATGTGCCCTGAGCCAGATGCGCTGGCGTTGCCGGGTGGATAGATGCCAGGCCCGGGATACGGGCAGCCACTTCGTTAACTTTGGGATTGTACTTCATGGTACAACTTCCCAGGGGATAAAAACCGGAGTCGAC
>JAVVDT010000316.1:0-2349 GCA_032250875.1 Desulfuromonadales bacterium
CGGCTATGAACCTGCAAATGAGCTAAAATCTGTTCTCAAACATCCAAATTTTCGCTTCGGCCCGTATAGTCCGACAGACTACAAGCAACAGCTGCAGCCCACATGCTGTGCCGTTGAGTAATGGGGATGAATAGTTACAGGCACGCAAAGGTATAACTTCGCCAAGACGTGAACGTTTTTAACACTCAATCGGTTAATGAATCCAGCTCTTCCCAGCGGGCATAGGTTTCGGCTAGTTCGGCTTCGAGTTTTTCCAATCGTGTTGTCGTCGCAGCGACCTGCTCCCCGGCTGTTCGGTAAAAGGCAGGATCCGCCATCTTGGCATGCAGTTCGGCAACTTCAGTTTCCAGTGCGTCGATTTGCAGCGGCAACGCCTCCAGCTCGCGTTTTTCCTTGAATGTCAGCTTTCGCGATCGTGTTTTTTTAGGTTTCTCTTTGAGCGGTTCATTGGTCTTGAGCTCACTCTGTCCTTGCGCTCGCTGGCGCAGCCAGTCGTCATAGCCACCGACGTATTCGTTGATCTGGCCATTATCCTCGAAGACAATGGTGCTGGTAACGACGCGGTTGAGAAATGCCCGGTCGTGGCTCACCAGGAATAGCGTACCTTTGAAATCCGCCAGAAGCTCTTCAAGCAGATCGAGAGTTTCCAGATCAAGGTCGTTGGTTGGTTCATCAAGGACCAGAACATTGGCTTCGCGAGTGAACAAACGGGCCAGCAGCAGCCGGTTGCGTTCACCGCCGGAGAGGATGCGCACCGGACTGCGAATGCGGTCGGGGCTGAATAAAAAATCCTGCAGGTAGCCGATCACGTGGCGGGATCTGCCACCGATCACTACCGTATCCTGATCTCCGGCGAGGTTCTGCTGTACGGTTAAATCGGGATCCAGCTGCTCGCGCAACTGGTCGAAGTAAATGATCTGCAGGTTGGTGCCGAGTCTGACGCTGCCCTGCTGTGGTGACAATTCGCCTAGTAGCAGTTTGAGCAGAGTGGTTTTGCCAACGCCGTTCGGACCGATAATACCGATGCGGTCACCACGCATCACCGTTGTTGAAAAGTCTTTGACCACGGGTAAATCATCGTAGGCGAAGGTCAAATCTTTTACCTCGGCGACCAGCTTGCCGCTGCGCTCAGCCTCCTGCAGGTTGAAGCGGGCTGTGCCGAGACGTTCTCGTCGCTGGCGATGCTCTTCACGCATCTTTTTCAGCTCGCGTACGCGGCCTTCATTGCGGGTACGCCGAGCCTTGATGCCTTTGCGGATCCAGATCTCCTCTTCGGCCATTTTTTTGTCGAAGCGGCTGTTCTCCTGGGTTTGTGCGTGCAGCAGTTCCTCCTTGCGTTCCAGAAAGGTGTCGTAGTCGCAGGCGAAATCGAACAGCCGACCGCGATCGATCTCGACGATTCGGGTTGCCAGGTTGCGAAGAAAAGCCCGGTCGTGGGTGACAAACACCAGGGTCAGGTTTTCGCGTTGCAGAAACTCTTCCAGCCAGAGGATCGATTCGATGTCAAGGTGGTTGGTCGGTTCATCAAGCAAGAGAATCTCGGGGTCGACGGCCAGGGCCCTGGCCAGCAGAACCCGCCGCTTTAAACCTCCGGAGAGGTTTGCTACCGGCATATCTGCAGGCAGTTTGAGACGCGAGAGAACCTGCTCGATGCGTTGCTGGTGCGCCCAGCCATCACCATTTTCAAGCTTCTGCTGCACAGTTGATAACTGGTCGTGCAGATCAGCCTCGCCCTGTGCCATGCGCAGACTCAGGGCGTGATAGCGGCTGAGGTGCGAGCCGATTCGACCCAAACCCTCGGCGATGGCTGCATAGATTGTCCCCTGGAGGTCGCCGGGGATGTCTTGCTCAAGACGTGCAATCCGTAAACCCTGCTGGCGATCGATGACACCACCATCCGGGGCTAATTCTCCGGAAATCACTTTAAGCAGGGTCGATTTGCCGGTACCGTTGCGGCCGAGCAGGCAGATGCGCTCGCCCTTGGTAATCCGCAGAGAGATGTCCTCGAAAAGAGGTGGTCCGCCGAAGGCCAGGCTGATATTGCGAAGATTTATTAATGCCATAGTTAATCTTTCCTGAAACAGAGGGAAGGATTATGGCAGAAGCTTACCGCGATGCAAACTAAAACAGTAATAGGGTTGTTCTGTTTCCACCAAAATAGCTTTTTGTAGATTTCCTCTTTAATAAGAGAACCTTGGTGTTAAACTGACATGCAGAAAAAACTATTCACATGGAGACCTCAGATGCTCGAATTTGGCCGCATGAACCGGCTCACAGTGCATGCGATTGACGATAATGGCGCCTGGTTGCAGTCCGGCCGGGAGCAAGTGCTACTGTCAAAACGTGAAC
>JAVVDT010000317.1:0-2293 GCA_032250875.1 Desulfuromonadales bacterium
GCGCTTTAAGGTGCTGCACGAAATCCTCGGGGTCGGCATTATTCTGGTCGCCATGCTGGTTTATTACAGTCACCCCTTGCTGTATCGCACGATTGACATGAACCTGGTGCCGATCCGCTCGCTCGCCCTTTTGGCCGGCACCGGTTTGTGCGGCTATTCGCGCCTCAAGCGCGGCGTCATGCAGGGGCTGGCAATTTCGCGAGACGTCGCTTCACGCTCGATCATCATCATGGCCGTCAGCTGCTATCTGATCTTGCTTGGCGGCGCAGGGGAGGGCCTGCGATACCTGGGGATACAGAACCAGCGGCTGCTGTTTATCGGTTTCGCCGTGCTCTGCGGTCTGGTCCTGGCCCTGATGCTGCTTTCCGAAAAAAACCGCCGCAAGCTCAGGGTGTTCCTGCACAAGCATTTCTACCGGCACAAGTATGACTATCGCAATGAGTGGCTCACGTTCACTTCGCAGCTGTCTTCAGCAGACAACATGGGCAAACTGCAGCACGCCATCCTTGAGTCTTACTGTGAGACATTTGGCTGCACGGGAACCGCTCTTTACCTGCGCGATCTCGAGTCCGGCAGTTATCAGCAGAAAGCCAGCCGCAACCTTGATTTCCCCCAGACCAGCTTTTCATACACCCACCCTTTGGTCGGGTATTGCGGCGAAACCGACTGGGTGTTCAATGCTGCCGACCCGCATCCTGCCGATTTTGACAGTTTCAAGCGTCAGCTCGAGGCGTTTGCTGTGCATTTCTGCGTGCCGCTGCAATACGAGGGGGATCTCGAAGGCTTCATCCTGCTCGGAGCGGCGGTCAACCCTGCTGAAAACCTCACCTTCGAGGACTATGATCTGATGAAGGTGCTCGCCAGTCAGGCAACCTCGGTGCTGCTCAGCCTGAAACTCTCCGCGCAACTCTCGACGGCCCAGGAGATGGCCGCCATTGGCAAGGTGGCGACATTCGTTATTCACGATCTCAAGAATCATGTCTCCAATCTGACGCTGATGGTTGACAACGCCCGCCACCATATGGCCAATCCTGAATTTCAGCAGGATATGCTGGAAACTCTCGATGAGACGATTGGCAAGGTGAACACCCTGATTTCGAGGCTCAAACACATCAAGGAGAAAAAAGAGCTTGATCTTGCTCCGTGCGATCTCACCGAGGTGGTGCGCAGGGGGGTTAAAGCCTGTGGAGCATCGCCTGGGTTGGTCCGTGGTGATGTGATCCCCGCTTGCGTGGACGCCGCAGAGATCGAAAAGGTCGTGCACAACCTGATGCTGAACGCTTATGAGTCTGGCTCAGCGAACGGTTCCGTGACCATAAGCGTTGGCCTGAGCGAGTCAGCTTTCTTTGAAGTGATTGACCAGGGGTGCGGCATGTCGGAGGATTTTATCCGCAACCGGCTTTTCCAGCCTTTTCAGACGACCAAACAGAAGGGGTTCGGCATTGGCCTGTACCAATGCCGCCAGATTATCGAAGCCCACGGTGGCAGGATCGAGGTTGTCAGCAAGCCGGGTGAGGGGACCACGTTCAAGGTCCACCTGCCAGCGCTTGCGGATTGAAGAGGCAAAGGTCTTGTGTCAGGCAGCTTTGTCCTGACAAAGAAAAGGTGTAACGATTCAGCACATAAGCCGAGTGCATGTAGTCTGCAGCCATTGCCTGCGTCCAACGTTGTCACTTAACTTCCCGCACGCAACAGCTGCAGCCCACATGCTGTGCCGTTGAGAAAGGGAGCTGAATCGTTACGAAAAGGTTAAGACATTTTCTACCATTTGAGGATAACCTATGGAATCCATTCTAATTGTTGACGACGACAGCGGCATCAGAAAGCAGCTCAAGTGGGGCCTGGAAAAAAACTACAAGGTACTGCTTGCAGAAGACGGGCGTAAAGCCCTGGAACTGTTCCAACAACATGAACCCAAGGTCGTCAGCCTGGATTTAGGTCTGCCTCCCGATGCTGACGGAGCCAGCGAGGGGCTGCGTGTGCTCGAGGAGATCCTGGCTGCGGGTAAGGACACCAAGGTTATCGTTGTGTCCGGCAACGAAGATCGTAGCAATGCTCTGGCCGCCGTTGGTCTCGGAGCCTACGATTTCTGCCAAAAGCCGATCGAACTCGACACCTTGAAGGTCATCCTGCAACGCGCCTTTCACTTGGCAGAATTGGAAGCGGAGAACCGTCGGTTGCATGCAAGTAAGGCTGACGAGAGAGCCTCCATGAAGGGGATTTTCGGTCAATGTCCGCAGATGGAGGAGATTTTCTCCATCATCCGCAAAGTCGGGTCGATCGACGTGCCGAT
>JAVVDT010000318.1:0-2238 GCA_032250875.1 Desulfuromonadales bacterium
CAGCTAAAGTCGCGCCTTGCTGACACGCCAAATCCCTGCGCAATCTTGCGAAATCCTATAGGTTACAGGGTACTAGTCACTTTGTGTTCTGGTGCCTTGCCGGCTGATTTTCCCCTTGCGATGGCATCT
Organism: Desulfuromonadales bacterium; assembly: GCA_032250875.1. Classification (GTDB taxonomy): domain Bacteria; phylum Desulfobacterota; class Desulfuromonadia; order Desulfuromonadales; family BM103; genus M0040. The sequence goes on from JAVVDT010000318.1 coordinate 130, forward strand.
TTACTAGAGCGAAGCGAAGAACCGGACAAATAAAAAGGGACTACCCTGTTCCTTGCGGGCAGCCCCTTAATGGAATGTGTAAATATGAGTTACTGCACTTTCTTATGGGCCTTTTTACGCTCGTTTTCGTCGAGCAGTCGTTTGCGCAAGCGAATCGATTGAGGGGTCACTTCCACCAGTTCATCGTTGTCGATGAACTCCAGTGCCTGTTCAAGGGTCAGGTCCCTATGAGGTGTCAAACGGATTGATTCATCGGTGCCCGAAGCACGCACGTTGGTCAGCTTTTTGCCTCTGCAGGCATTGACCACAAGATCGCTTTCCTTGGCGTGCTGGCCGAGAATCATGCCTTCGTAGACCTTGACGCCGGGCGCGACAAACAGACTGCCACGATCCTGCAGGTTGAAGAGAGAATAGGCCACGGTTTCAGCCGTCTCAATCGCGATCAAGACACCGTTTTTGCGGCCTGGAATTGTGCCTTTCCAGGGCGCATAACCCTGGAAGGTATGGTTCATGACGCCCGTGCCACGGGTGTCGGTGAGGAATTCGTTGCGGAAGCCGATCAGGCCACGGGCAGGTATCACGAATTCCAGACGGTTGAAACCTTCTAGGGCATTCATGGCTGCCATTTCCGCTTTGCGTGGACCAAGCTTTTCAATCACTGTGCCCTGGAATTCTTCAGGGACGTCGATAACCAGATACTCCATCGGTTCGCACTTCTCGCCATCGATTTCACGGCAGATGACTTCCGGTTTGGAAACCGCCAGCTCAAAGCCTTCGCGTCGCATGTTCTCGATCAGGATAGACAGGTGCAGTTCACCGCGTCCCGACACCCTGAAAGTGTCGGTATTGGCGGTTTCTTCCACGCGCAGTGAGACGTTGGTGCGCAACTCCTTGAAGAGTCGGTCGCGGATGTTGCGCGAGGTTACGAATTTGCCTTCGCGACCGGCAAACGGCGAGGAGTTGACAATAAAGTTCATGGACAGCGTCGGTTCGTCTATCGCGAGATAGGGCAGTGACTTGGGATTCTCAACGCAAGCCAGCGTCTCACTTATGCCGACGTTCTCAAAGCCGGCAATGGTGACGATATCGCCGGCGCTTGCCTCGGTGAGTTCAACCTGTTTGAGGCCCTCGTAGCCGAGTAACTTGGTGATGCGGCCTTTACTTATCTCACCGCCTTTCTTGATCAATGCCACCGTTTCTCCTGTGCAGACCTTGCCGTTGAAGATTTTGCCGGTGGCGATACGGCCGAGGTAATCATTGTAGTCAATCGAGGTTACCAGCATCTGGAAAGGGGCCTCCACATCAGCGGACGGTGGTGCCACCCTTTCACGAATCATGTCAAACAGCGGCTCGAGGTTGTCGGAATCATCCTCCAGTTCCCGTTTGGCAATACCCTGTTTGGCGCTGGTGAAAATGAAGGGGAAATCGAGCTGTTTCTCATCGGCATTGAGTTCACAAAACAGGTCGAAGACCATGTCGACGACCTTTTCGGGGCGTGCTCCCGGGCGGTCGATTTTGTTGATGACGACGATGGGGCGGATGCCGAGGTCAAGGGACTTCTTGAGGACGAAGCGGGTTTGCGGCATCGGTCCGTCGAAAGCATCGACCAGCAGCAGGACCGAGTCGACCATCTTGAGGACCCGCTCCACTTCACCACCGAAATCGGCATGGCCGGGGGTGTCGACAATATTGATTTTAACCCCGCCGTGATGGATCGACAAAATTTTGGAGAGAATGGTAATGCCGCGTTCTTTTTCCAGGTCGTTGCTGTCCATCACCCGTTCGGTGATCACCTGATTCTCGCGAAAGACTCCGGACTGTTTGAGCATGGCATCGACCAGGGTGGTTTTACCGTGATCGACGTGAGCGATAATAGCGATGTTGCGTAAATGGTTTGTCATGATTGATACCTTATGTAATATACGATTAGCCTGCAATTGTCAGGGCGGGACATGATAGTCACTTGGCGGGGAAATGCAAGCAGCTTTTTTCATGCAACCGGAACTGGCCTGTCCTGCGTTGGGAAAATTGTCTAGCAGCCTGTCGGACTATACGGGCCGAAGCGAAAATTTGGATGTTTGAGAACAGATTTTAGCTCGTTTGCAGGTT
>JAVVDT010000319.1:0-2207 GCA_032250875.1 Desulfuromonadales bacterium
TGTCGATAACGCTATGAAATGGGGCTTCAACTGGGAGATCGGCCCCTTCGAGATGCTCGACGCCATAGGTGTCGCTGCCTTCGTCAAACGGGCGGAGAAAGACGGTGTGACAGTGCCGGCCGCGCTGCAGCCCATAAAGTGCTTCTACCGCTTCAACGATGCCGGACAAAAGCAATATTTTGATCTGACAACGGGTGAATACAAGCCGTTTCCACTCAAACCGGGACAGATCAATCTGCAGATCCTGAAAAAATCCGGCAGCCTGGTGGAGAAGAACGCTAATAGTTCATTGATCGATCTTGGCGACGGTGTCTTCGGTTTCGAGTTCCATTCAAAGATGAACACCATCAGCGGCGACATCCTTGCCATGACCCACAAGGCGATCAAGCGCGCTGAAGATGAGGGCGTCGGGCTGGTGATCGGCAACCAGGGAGCCAACTTCTCGGCCGGCGCCAACCTGATGTTGCTCGCCGTGGCCCTGGCGGAAGGGGCTTACGAGGATATCGATCTGATGGTGCGTGCCTTTCAGAAAGCGACCATGGCAATCAAATACGCCAAAGTGCCGGTGGTCGCTGCTCCTTTCGGCATGACTCTCGGTGGTGGTTGCGAGTTCAGCCTGCATGCCGATGCCATCAATGCTTATGCCGAAACCTACATGGGACTGGTTGAAATCGGTGTTGGTCTGTTGCCGGCCGGCGGCGGTACCAAGGAGATGTGCCTGCGCGCGGTCGAGCTGGCGCAGCAGTACGAAACCGACCCGACCCCTTATGTCTTCAAATATTTCAAACAGATCGGCATGGCGACGGTCTCCATGGGTGCCGCCGAGCTGCGTGGTCTGAACTACATGCGCCCGGGTGACAGCATCAGTATGGACCTGGACCGTCTGATTGCCGACGCCAAACAGAAAGTGCTGGCGCTGGCGGTCAACTACCGGCCGGGCAAACCGCTGGAGAACCTTCCGGCGCCGGGACGCAGCATCGCAGCCAGCATCAAGGCCAGTTTGTGGAACCTGCAGATGGGTGGCTTTGTCACTGCTTATGAGCAGGAGATCGGCGGTCTCATCGCTGATGTCATCTGCGGAGGTGACGTTCCTGCCGGCACGCCTGTCTCCGAGGATTACCTGCTGCAACTCGAACGCCAGGCATTCCTTAAGCTCTGCGGCTACAAAAAGACCGCCGAACGGATTCAGGCGATGCTGAAAACCGGCAAGCCGCTACGCAACTAGACGATTAAAAGAATCATCAGGCTCTGAGGAGAATCGCGATGAAAAAAGCTTACATACTTGCGGCATACCGGACCCCCGGCTGCCGGGCAAACAAGGGTGGTTTCAAGGATATGCGCCCCGATGACCTGGCCGCCGCCGCGATCAGGGGGCTGGTCGAACGTACCGGCATCGACCCGATGAAGATAGACGACGTGCTGATCGGCTGTGCCTTTCCAGAAGGCGAACAGGGGATGAACTTCGCCCGCATCGCCAGCATGAAGGCCGGTATCCCCTACCAGGTGCCGGCGCAGACTGTCAACCGCTTCTGTTCCTCAGGGCTGCAGACAATTGCCAGCGCCGCCGAGAGGATCATGGCCGGCTTTGCCGACTGCATCATCGCCGGGGGTGCCGAATCAATGACCGTCGTTCCGATGGGCGGTAACAAGTTCAGCGCCAATCCGGGGCTGGTGACCAGCTGGCCGGAAACTTTCGCCTCCATGGGGATCACCGCCGAGCTGGTTGCCGAACAGTACCATGTCGACCGCAAGCAGCAGGACGTCTTCGCGGTTGCCAGTCATCAGAAAGCGGCTGCCGCGATCAGCTCTGGACGTTTTTCTGATGAAATCATCCCGGTTGAAATAGAAGAGGTCGCTATTGTCAAGAACAAGCCGGTCAGTACCAAAAAAACGGTCGTGAACGACGATGGTGTGCGCACCGATACCACAATCGAAGGGCTGGCAAAGCTCAAGCCGGTCTTCAAGCTGAATGGCACAGTCACGGCCGGAACCAGCTCGCAGATGACCGATGGTGCCGCTGTTGCCCTGGTGGTCTCGGAAGACTTTCTCAAGCAAACCAAGCTGAAACCACTGGCCCGCTTCGTCGCCTTCGCAGTCAAGGGGGTGCCGCCCGAGATTATGGGCATCGGGCCGATCGAGGCGATCCCGGCAGCTTTGCGGATGTCCGGCCTGCAGCAGAGCGATATCGGACTGATCGAGCTGAACGA
>JAVVDT010000031.1:0-16304 GCA_032250875.1 Desulfuromonadales bacterium
CAGTTTTGAGCGCCCGCTGGGTTATTGCCGATGCGACAGGCAAGGTCACTCTGGCTGGAGGAAAGAGCGATTATCAGCAGCCCGTAGAGAGTGAAGACCATGCCAGCCTGGTCAAGGCGGAGAGCCTGCTCCTGGCGGAGTTAAGCAGGGAGATTGCCGGAGCAATGAAATCATTGGCCAGAAGGATGACAGGCGATACGCGCAGAATTGATGTGTTGAAGGGGGCAATCTGATCCTCTGAATCGCAGCTTTAACTGGAATCCTCTGCTCCTTTAACTGTTTTATTGGTGCATCAATGTTGCCTTGAAGATTTCCACCGTGGTAGCTTGTTGCTAGGGAGTTTTACCGATGAAGACGCAAATCAAATGCCCGCAATGCCATACAATGGCAACCTGGCAAGACAATCCGCACCGTCCGTTCTGCTCGGAGCGCTGCAAGTTGCTCGACCTCGGCCAGTGGGCTGATGAGTCCTATCGCATTCAGGGAACATCTCAGGAGCTGTTTTCTGAGGAAGAGAATGATTCAACTAATAACGGAAAAACAAGACATTGAAAGGCCTTATGTTATGTATCACTTGATGATAAAAACCTCTTTTGCCGCAGCTCATAACCTGATTAACTATCAGGGGGATTGCGAGAATCTGCATGGTCACAACTGGCTGGTTGAAGTCACCGTTGCCGCCAAAAAACTCGATGAAGCAGGCCTCGGCATCGACTTCAAGATTCTCAAGAAAGAAACCAAGGGACTGTTGAGCGAACTCGACCACAAGTACCTGAATGATCTTGGACCATTCAAAAATGCCAGTCCTTCTTCGGAAAACATCAGTTGCTACCTGTTTGAAACTCTGAGTCAGCATTTGAACAACGCCAACATTACGGTTGAGCGGGTCAACGTTTGGGAATCGGATAACGCCTGTGCCAGTTATACCCGCGATTAATGCGCCTTTAATCGAGGTATTCTCTTCCATGCAGGGCGAGGGCGTACTGATCGGCTGTCGACAGGTTTTCGTGCGTTTTGCCGAATGCAACCTGGCCTGTGATTATTGCGATACCCCTTATCAATCCGGGCCGACCTGTCAAATCGAATCAAGGCCGGGCTCCGGACAGTTCAGCAGCCATAGCAATCCTGTCAACCTCGCTGAAATCAGCGGCCTGATTTCGGGCTGGCAAGACAGCAGCAACCATGTGCATCATTCCGTGGCGCTTACGGGTGGCGAACCATTGCTCCACGCCGACGTCCTGCAGAGATGGCTGCCGGAGTTGTCGGCTATTCTGCCGGTCTTTCTTGAGACCAATGGCACTCTCGCTGCTGAACTCGAAAAGATCCTGCCTCTGGTGGAGTGGATTTCCATGGATATCAAGGGCTCTGCGGTCACGGGAGCAGCGACCCCATGGAGAGACCATGGCGATTTTCTGACTCTAGCTAAAAAAAAGCTATGCCAGGTTAAGCTGGTTGTGGACGCCGCGACAACAGATGCCGAACTGCTTGAAGCAGCCAGCCTGGTGAATCGACACGCACCGCACGTTCCTTTTGTCCTGCAGCCACGCACTCTGGCTGGCGTTCCGTCCCTGAGGGGAAAGGTCTTGCTCAGGATGCAGACAATTGCGGCAGAGGAACATCGGGATGTACGAGTTATCCCGCAGATCCATCCATGGCTGGGCGTCGCATAGCTTTTAGGACGCCGGCGGGCTATTCATGAACCGACAGACACTCCAGGGTGCTTGCTTTATTCTGGTTTTCAGGCAATCTTATGCCATTGATTTTTTATTCTTACTCAGGAGGCCTTCGTATGTTTCATGTCGCATGCCGTGTCGCTCTCGCAGCTCTCTTTTGCCTGACCTTGATCCCCTTTGCCGACGCCGAGGACATACAGATCGCGAAAGTCTATCGCGATTATCCCGGCTACATCGAACCACCGACATGTGTCAATCCGCAGCTATCTGTCAGTAATACCGGACATTCTTCCGCGGCAACACTGCAGAACTGGAACTGTCCGCATTCATGGACGCTGACCCCCATGATTGGCTACCATCTAATTGAAGGTGGTCTCAATCTGGAAAACAATGCAGCCTTCGGTCTGGCTGTCGGTTACAACCTGACATGCAATTGGGCGATTGAAGCCGATCTTCGTTATACCTCAACAGAGACTGATTTCGCTCAGGGCAATAACCTGGACGTTGACATCTGGACTCTCGGCGGCGGCGCCCTCTATCATTTTCAACCGGAACAGAGGTTGAACCCCTACCTGCTCGCCGGTGCCGGAGTCATCAGCTATGACATTGACGGCACAAGCCATACTGACGAAGATTATATGGGATTCTGGGGAGGCGGGTTCAAATATGCCATGAATCAAAACACGGCTCTGCGGGCTGACGTACGACATCTCCTTGATTATCGCAGTAGCGCTGATTTTGATCGTCATGATGATTCAAGTTGGCGGCATCACATCAATGTCATGCTGGGCCTGACGTTTCTGTTCGGCAACTGACGAACTGTCCATGGGTCGGCTAATCCGGCTGTTTGGTTCACATTGCAGCTCTTTTTTGAACCAGAACTACAAGACATGGTCCTGGCTGCCGTTGATCGCCTCGTTCAACGCCTTGAGCAGTTGCTCGATGTCGACATTATGCACGCCGGCGCCATGTTCGACTTCTTCATAATCTGCGATCTGACATTCCATGCAATCCAGACCGAAGGAGCGAAAGACCTGCATGGTTTGGGGGTAGCTGGCGATGATTTCGGCTATCGTCATCTCGCGTGTAATCATAAAGACTCCTTCAGCATTGGTTTGGCTTGCCGAACTTTTCAGCCAGCGCATTTTCGACGGCCGGCGGCACCAGGCTTTCAACCGATCCCTGCAGGCCTGCGACTTCCTTGACGATTGAGGAACTGAGGTAGCCGTAAGGCACCGAGGTCATCATAAAGAGAGTTTCAACTTCGCTTTTGAGGTTGTGATTCATCTGCGCGATCTGGAATTCGTATTCAAAGTCGGAGACTGCCCGTAAACCGCGCAGGATCACTTTAGAACCTCTGGACACCACGTAATCAACCAGCAGTCCATCAAAGGTGTCAACCGTGACGCGCGTATTGTTGCCAACCGCCTCTTTGATAAGGTTGATACGCTCAGCAGTGGAAAAAAGACTTCTTTTCTCGGAATTACGCGCGACAGCAATAATGATCTGTCCAAAGACTTCGAGTCCGCGTTCGATAATGTCAAGGTGTCCATAGGTGATCGGATCAAATGAACCGGGATAGATGGCAATCTGGTTATTCATGTCGGTCCCTCGTCAGGCATAGAAGTTTATCATAATTGTGCCATATCGGCGTTGGTCAATACGCCGGAGTTGACCGACGGTTTCAGGCAATATCTCATCTGCAGACGTTTCTGCACAGAGAATTCCATTTTTACTGAGCAGACTCAGTCTGTCAATTTCGACAAGTGCGCGTTCCACCAGCTCTTGTCCGTAAGGCGGGTCGAGAAAAATCAGATCATAAGATCCGGGAATGCATTCAGGCAAAACCTGCCACGCATCGCGGAGAATCAGTTTGGCTTTGTCAGACAATTGACAAGTGTTGAGGTTCTCACGAATAATCTTTGCCGAAGCCGGCGACTTGTCCACCAGGCAGGCAGAGGTTGCCCCGCGACTTAAGGCTTCGATTGCCATGGCCCCCGTTCCGGCAAACAGATCCAGAACCCGAAGATCGGCAAAGTTTTTCAGTTTGCTCTGCAGAATGCTGAAGAGGGCTTCTCGAACCCGGTCCGGAGTCGGCCGGACATCACGGCCCTCGAACACTGCCAGCCGTCTGCCACGTGAAGTACCGGCGATCACCCGCATGAAAATTCTCCCGTGAACCCCTGCAAAGAGTACGTAAAGTATGAAAAGAACTAGCACAATCATCCAATCGGGTCAAGCCTGTGAATGCGAAATCGGCCTTGACAGATGGGCTTGTTGCATGGCTTTAATATGTGTAAATAACTGTTGAATTGTTGAAATGTTGGATTGTTGAATTGCTTGACAGTAGCCAGCCTGAGTCTCACTTGAGTAAAGTAGATAACCAGATTATATTTTATGGAGGTCCTCGATGCAGCGACAGAACCTGGCAGAATATGCCGCACAGAGCGATTTGTCGCGTGGCAGAAGGCACAGTGAAGTCTACAAGGATGATCGTCCTGCCTTCGAACGTGATCGTGACAGAATTATCCATTGCGCCGCCTTCCGGCGCCTCGAGTATAAAACCCAGGTCTTTGTGAACCACGAAGGTGATTATTACCGCACCCGCCTGACCCATTCTCTCGAAGTCGCCCAGATCGGCCGTGGCATCTCCCGACGTTTAAGGCTGAATGAGGACCTGGTTGAAACCCTGGCCTTGTCTCATGATCTCGGGCATACGCCATTCGGGCATACGGGTGAAGAGGTTCTCAACCGTCTGATGATTCCTTACGGTGGTTTTGAACACAATCGCCAGTCGCTGCGCATCGTCGAGAATCTTGAGGAACGTTATCCGGATTTCAACGGCCTGAACCTGAGCTGGGAAGCCCGTGAGGGGATTATCAAGCACTCTTCCGACTACGATCTCCCGGATGGCTCCGGGTACGAAGAATATTGTCCCGGGCTGCGTCCAACCCTGGAGGCTCAGATTATCGATCTGGCTGACGAAATCGCTTATAACAATCACGACATCGATGACGGCCTCAAGTCCGGTTATCTGGAACCGAAGGCACTGATGGATATTGATATCTGGGCGGAGACCTACGCAAGGGTGGCGCAGAAGTACCCGTCATTGCCGGAAGACCGGCAGATCCTGCAGACGATCAGTCATCTGATCGGTTTTTTGATCCTCGACCTGGTTGAGCAGACACGTGCCAATCTCGATATGGCGGGCATCTGCTCACTGAATGACGTTCGTGACTACGGTGCGAACCTGGTGAAGTTCAGCACCGCCACAGCAACCCGCAATCGCGAACTGAAAGGTTTTCTTTATAAAAACCTGTACCGCCACTACAAGGTCGAGCGCATGCGTATCAAGGCAGAGCGCTTCTTGACAATGCTTTTCGAGAACTACCTGAAGAACCCGAGCTTGCTGCCAAGGAATTACCAGGACAAGTATGAACTCTATGGCCAGGAGCGGGTCGTCTGCGATTATATCGCCGGCATGACCGACCGTTATGCTCTCGATGAATACAAACGCATGTTCGAGCCTTACGAGAGGGTTTAACGGCCAGGATCAGGGTAGGGTAATGAGTTTGTTTTCGCTCGGACGATACAGAAGGAAGGTGCTGCCGAGGATTTGCACTACCGCGGAACCGGTTTCACCGGCAAGCTCGGCGGCGACGGTCTTGCGATCGGTCAGGCAGCCTTCCTGAATTCTCACCTTGATGAGTTCGTGTTTCTCCAGGGCCTCGTCGGCGGCTTTCACGACTTCTTCGCTGAGATGCTGTTTGCCGATCATGACGAAGGGGCGAAGACCATGCCCCTGGCCGCGCAAAAACCGGTTCTGCTTGCCGGTCAGCTGCAGTGTTGCGGGAAATTCTGACATATGTTTTCTGTTCCTTAAGAGAATTGGATACATGTGCTAGCAGCCGGCTCATGGATAGTCCGACAGGTTGCTATACACTATAGCATCCTCGCTTGATTGCGTGGAAGCCTGTTTCAGGGAAGGGCCGATTATTCTCCTGGTCTCCGCGGGGGATGCTCGTTCCGGATGAGCACTATTGACTGCCATGACACTGCAACTTGCCATGATTTGTGAAAATACTGTTGGCAGGCCGATCCCTGCATATGGGGAGCACGGCTTTGCCTGCCTGGTGCAGACGTCTGCCGGCACCTGGTTGTTTGACACCGGTAGCGGCAAGACGCTTCTGCGCAACCTGTCTGTGCTTGGACATGATGCGCATAAAATCGATGCTGTCATCCTGAGTCACGGTCATTACGATCACAGCGGCGGGCTGTTGCCCCTGCTGGAGACCATCGGTCCGCGTCCGGTTTACGCCCATCCACACGTATTCAGTGAGCGCTTCTGGCAAGGGCAACATGAACAGCGCAATATCGGCGCGCCGAACAGTCGTGCCGAGCTTGAATCTGCGGGCGCCAGGTTTAAACTTCTGGATGGCTTGACGGAACTGGCGCCAGGCATCCATTTCAGCGGGGCGATCCCACGATTTGCCCCGCTGGAGACAGGCGACCCACATCTGGTTCGACGTTCTCTTGATGACAAGGGGTGGGCGGTGGATGAACTCCCAGACGACGCTGCGCTTGCCATTGCTACCTCGAAAGGCCTGGTTGTCCTGTTGGGCTGCGCACATTCCGGATTGATCAATACGGTCGAGTCCTTTCGCAAGAGATTAGGCAGTTCTCGCATCCATATGATTATCGGCGGAACGCATCTCGGTCCGGCTGGCGATGAACAATTTGCCGCAACCCTGGATTACCTGATGCATCTGGATTTTGATCGCCTTGGGGTTTCGCACTGCACCGGGCAGATCCGCTCCGCGCAGTTGTATAACCGCTTTCCCAAGAAGGTTTTCTTCGCTAACGTCGGCACGACCGTGAAGATTGCATGATCCAGATCGAACACTGCGGGTGTGCCAACCGCAGTCAGCAGATGATGGAAAGTTATTCAAATCCGATTCAGAGGAGTCATAATGAAGATCTATATCGACAAGCATAAATGTCTGGGTTCAGGTGAATGCGTTAAGGTCTGTCCGCACGCTGCCCTGCAGATCATCGATGGCAAAGCTGTTGTCGATCATGAAAGATGTGATCTGGATGGTCTTTGTATCCCTGCCTGCCCCCACGATGCGATCAGTATCGTGGAAGAAACCTGATTGATTCGCGGGTTTTTTTATCCCTCTGCATCGATATCCGCTTCAACCGCAAAGCGCTTGATTTTACGCGTTGTGGTTTTAGGGAATTCAACGTCGCGCAGGGTGAAGCGTTTGATTCTTTTGTAATCGGCCAGATTCTTGCCGCGCTCCAGAACCTCCTTGCGTATCAGGCTCTCAATCTCACGGGGATCGAACTGGATTGAACCCGTCTCCGCGGCATAAGCGTCAAGTGCCTCCTGATCCGGATAGATGATGGCATAGACTTCTTCAGAAGAGTTGTCAACCTTGTGACCATAAACCATTATCTCTGCAACAAATTGGCTGTTCAGGATTTCGTTTTCCACTTCTTCCGGATAAACGTTCTTACCGTTAGCGGTAACAATCAGGTTCTTGACCCGTCCGCAGATGATCAGATAGCCATCGGCGTCGATACGACCCAGGTCTCCGGTATGATACCAGCCGTCGGTCATCACCTCGTTTGTGGCTTCCTGGTTATTGTAGTAGCCGAGCATGATGTTCGGCCCCTTGGCCCAGATTTCACCAACGCCTTCATTGTTTGATTCATGAATTTTAACCTCGACCCCCGGCAGCGGCTTGCCCACCGTGCCGAGACGCTTCACCTGGGGGGTTTCCACAGCGATAACCGGCGAAGTTTCCGTAATGCCGTAGCCCTGGTACACATTGAGGCCCAGATCCATAAGAGTTGATGCGACAACCGGATCAAGAGCGGCGCCGCCGCTGATGAATACCGGATTGCCGCCAAAGGCTGCGCGGATTTTTTTGGTAATCAACGGCCGGGTCGGGGTAAAGGAGTAAAGTGTCTTCGATAGCTTCTGGCTTTCAATTTTGCGTGTCATGCGGTCCGCCAGCAGGCGAAAGACCGCAGGAACACCGAGCAGAAAGTTCGGCTTGACTTCACCGAGGTTGTCGCCCAGTTTACGCAGACTTTCTGCAAAAGAGACGGTCCCTCCCACCGAGAGGGGCAGGATGATGCCGGCGACTTGCTCGAAAACATGATTGATCGGCAAAAAGGAAAGGGTGTGCATCTCGGAATCAAGCTCAAAGAGCTCCACGGCGGAACGGACATTGCTGGTAATATTCGCATGACTCAGAACGGCACCCTTGGAGCGACCCGTTGTCCCAGAGGTGTAGAGAATCACTGCAGGGTCGTGAGCCTGACATTGCAGCAGCGGAGGAGGCGATGTCCTCTGGAAATTATCCAGAGATTCCAGGCCGATAGCTGGGAATCGCTTGTTGCGGGTTCGCAGCAGACGTGCAAAAAAGTTCTTTTTCTCCTCCCCCTGCCTGATTGTGGCAGGTGCGATTAACTCATGAAAACGTTCAGCCATATCCTCGAATTTCTGAATATCGCTATCATCCATCCGATAGCGGCGACTGAGCCTGTTCCATTCCGTGACCAGTGATGTCAAGGCAAGTTCGGCCTGCGCTGAAAGTGGTCCTTTAGCTGCCGGCGTCTGATTCAAAAGGACGATTTTCTCAAGAGACGGCAAGCTCTCGACAATGTCGTAAATGATTTCGAGAAAGGCCTGTTCGGTAAAGAGCAGGCGGGCGCCGCTGTCAGCCAGGATATGACGAAGCTCTCCCTGCTTGAGGTCTTTGTCGACCGGTACAACGATAGCGTTGCTTTTAAGGATGCCGAGGTAGGTCATCACCCAGGCCGGTGATGAAGGGGCCAGCAGGGCGATCCGATCACCAGGCTGAATACCCCATTCAGACAACCCGGCCGCCACATGGTCGGAAATCTGCCATATCATCTCGTAGCTGTATTCAGTCCAGTTGCCGGCGATCTTATAGCGCAGTGCCGTCTTCTTGGCGTGTTTCCGACAACTTTCCTGCAGCATCTCTATAATTAACGACATAGTGAACAGGCTCCCTGCCTTACATTAAGAACTTTTGATTTCGGTCTTATAACCCAAAAAATAGCCACGAAGTCACCAAGACACGAAGCAAACCCTGGCAGGGTAGTGCACATGTCAACATTTCGAGGTTGAGAAGAACGATTCTTTTGTCCCTGTAAAAAAGCACTCCCTGGTGACTTGGTGCCTTGGGGGCAAACACGGCCTTTTTATCAATAATCTTTTTGCAGTTGCGGCCAATTGGACATTTTAGTCGGACGCATGCGACAATGGCAAGAATAAAGCCTTGTCAGTGGTTTTGAGGGATACTCAATTTAAAGGTTGCGAGTGTTTGCTCCTTTACAAAGCATCAGGATTCCTATATTTTTTATTGTTGTTTATTATTTACCAGGTTTGTAAGTCATTGGCAGGCTTTAAGCGATACAGGAAATTTCTCTTTAAACATATGAAACAGTCACAAATCCGCAATTTCTCAATCATTGCTCATATCGATCACGGCAAATCAACCCTGGCAGACCGCTTGCTCGAAAGAACCGGGACGCTCACCGATCGTGAAAAAACCGATCAGTTCCTCGACAAGATGGATCTGGAACGTGAACGCGGCATCACGATCAAGGCTCAGGCCGTACGTTTATATTATACCGCTGCTGACGGTCAGGAATACACCCTCAACCTGATTGATACACCGGGTCATGTTGACTTTACTTACGAGGTCAGCCGTTCCCTGTCTGCCTGTGAAGGCGCGTTGCTGGTTGTCGATGCGTCGCAGGGCGTAGAAGCCCAGACGCTGGCCAATGTTTACCTGGCCATTGATCAGAACCTGGAAGTCTTTCCTGTCTTGAACAAGATCGATCTGCCCAGCGCGGATCCGGAGAGGGTGCGTTCCGAGATTGAGGAGATCATCGGCCTGGATGCCAGCGATGCCGTGGTCGCCAGCGCCAAGGCAGGTATCGGTATCGATGAGATTCTTGAGGCGATCGTCAAGAAGATCCCGCCGCCGCATGGAGACCCTGAAGCCCCCCTGAAAGCCCTGGTATTTGATTCGTGGTATGACCCCTACCAGGGCGTCATCGTTCTGGTCCGCGTGATTGACGGTTCATTGAAGAAGGGCGACAAGATCCGCCTGATGGCCAGTCGCACAGATCATGAGATCCTGAAAGTCGGGGTGTTCGCACCGCATGCGCTGGCCGTGGACGAATTGACGACTGGAGAAGTCGGCTTCATAACCGCCAGCATCAAGGTTGTTCAGGACGCCAAGGTCGGCGACACGATTACCCATGTGCGCAGACCTACCGAAAAGGCGCTTCCCGGTTTCAAAGTCGTCAAGCCAATGGTCTTCTCCGGGCTTTATCCGATCGACTCCGGCGATTATGAAGATTTGCGCGATGCCATGGAAAAGCTGCGCCTCAACGACAGCTCCTTCTCGTTCGAGCCGGAAAATTCGATGGCCCTCGGCTTCGGTTTTCGCTGCGGCTTCCTCGGCCTGCTGCACATGGAAATTATCCAGGAACGCCTGGAGCGCGAATTCGGCGTCGACCTGATTACCACCGCGCCGACCGTTGTTTATCGGGTCACCACCATCAAGGGTGAAGTGATCAACGTCGACAGCGCCAACAAACTACCCGAGATCCAGTTTATCGATCACGTCGAAGAACCGTTCATCCTGGCTTCGGTCCACGTACCCAACGAGTTCGTTGGCGCGGTGCTGGCGCTTTGCGAAGAAAAGCGCGGCGTCCAACGCGAGATCAAGTATCTCACCGCAAATCGGGTCATGGTTATCTATGAGCTGCCGCTCAACGAAATCGTGCTTGATTTCTTTGATCGTCTCAAGAGCTTGTCGCGAGGCTATGCTTCTCTTGACTATGAGCATCTTGACTATCGTCCGAGTGAACTGGTTCGCCTTAACATTCTCATCAACGGCGATCTCGTCGACGCCCTCTCGCTGATTGTCCATCGCGATAAAGCCCAGTACCGTGGTCGTGACCTGGTTTCCAAAATGAAGCAATTTATCCCGCGGCAACAGTTTGAGGTGGCGATTCAGGCGGCCATCGGCAACAAGGTCATCGCCCGTGAATCGGTGAAAGCCTTACGTAAGGATGTCACCGCAAAATGTTACGGCGGCGATATCACCCGTAAACGCAAACTGCTGGAGAAACAAAAGGAAGGCAAAAAGCGCATGAAACAGGTCGGCAACGTGGAGCTGCCACAGGAAGCCTTTCTGGCCATATTAAAAGTCAAGGAAGGCAAGTAATGAAGTTTTTCTCGAAAAGCAAGACGTCCAACGGTCAAACCCGGAAGAAGAAGTCGCAACTTCGCGATTGGAGCGAAGCGCTGATCGTTGCGGCGATCCTTGCTTTGATCATCCGGACCTTTGTGGTGCAGGCGTTCAAAATCCCCTCCGGTTCCATGGAGGATACCCTGCTGATCGGCGACCACCTGCTGGTGAACAAGTTTATTTATGGCCTGCAGGTGCCGTTCAGTGATGAATCGGTCCTGTCGCTGCGCGATCCTGAACGTGGCGATATCATTGTCTTTGAATTTCCGGAAGACAAGCATAAATCCTACTTTCAACGTCGCGACTTCATCAAGCGGGTGATTGGCCTGCCCGGCGACAGAATCGAAGTTCGCAGCAAGAACGTTTTTATCAACGGCGAGCGCTACCTGACGCCGGAGGCCGTTTACAAGGATGGCGATCTGACTGCCGGCCCGCGCGACAACATGCCTTTGGTTACTGTGCCCGAGGATAAATATTTTGTCATGGGAGACAATCGCGACCGTTCCTACGATAGCCGTTTCTGGGGTTTTGTTGACCGCTCGGTGATCAAGGGACGGGCCTTTATCAAGTACTGGTCGTGGGACAGTGAAAAATTCAGACCGCGCTGGGGTCGCATCGGCCGCATGATCGAGTGATCAGGCAAGCTGCGTGTTCTGCATAGCAGCCGCACAATTGAATTCGCAGCCGTTTCACGGCTGCTGCGAAAACCTTCCGGTGCAACCTGTTTTTGTTGACTCGACATTTTGGCCTTGCTATATTGCCAAAGATTTGACTGAAACATGTCTCCTTTTAAGCTGATCCGGTGAGGTCGGCAAGGGTGGCTCAAATGCTTTGCAAACAACCTGGAACATATTCTGTACCTTTCCGTAATAGGCGGAGAGGTATTTTTTTTTGACCTGATTTCGATGGAGGAAACTTATGGCCACAGCGCAAACTGCGATTCTGGATGATGCCGGCATCAACCGCGCCATGACCCGGATTGCTCATGAAATCCTGGAATACAACAAGGGAAGTGACAAGCTCGTTCTGATCGGTATTCGCTCCGGCGGTGATCATCTGGCTCGTCTGCTGCAGGAGCGCATCAGTGAGATTGAAGGCGTTAAGGTGCCGCTTGGCTCGGTTGACATCACCATGTATCGCGACGATCTGGCTGCACGCGGCAACCTGCCGATCGGCAAGACAGACATCCCGTTTCCGCTCGATGGCAAGCATGTTGTTCTGGTCGACGATGTCCTTTACACCGGTCGGACGATTCGGTCGGCAATGGATGCCTTGATGGATTTTGGCCGACCGAGCACGATCCAGCTTGCCGTGCTGATTGATCGCGGTCATCGCGAATTGCCGATCCGTTCGGATTATGTGGGACGCAATGTGCCGACGGCTCGCGACGAGGATGTCGCGGTTGTTTTTGATGAACACAAGAAGCCGTTGGAAGTCCGGCTGGTCAAGCCATAATTGCCTGGGAGGAATAATATGTCATTCACACACAAACACATTCTCGGCATAGAACAACTGGCCAAACAAGATATCCAGTTGATCCTGGACACAGCCGATGCGTTTAAGGAAATCAATTCCAGGGACATCAAAAAAGTACCAACCCTGCGCGGCAAGACCATCATCAATGCCTTTTTCGAAGCCAGTACGCGCACCCGGCTCTCTTTTGAAATCGCCGGCAAGCGCTTGTCGGCCGATACGGTAAATATCTCCGCTTCGACCTCGTCGGTTGTCAAAGGGGAGACCCTCGAGGACACGGCGAAAAATATCGAAGCCATGGCTCCGGATATTATCGTTATCCGGCACGGGCACTCCGGAGCGCCGCACTATCTGGCCGAACGGGTCGGCTGCTCGGTTGTCAATGCCGGCGATGGCGCCCATGAGCACCCCAGTCAGGCGCTGCTCGACCTGCTCACCATGCGCGAGCATAAAGGCAGCATAGAAGGTCTCGAGGTGGCGATTATCGGTGATATCACCCATAGCCGCGTAGCCCGCTCCGATATCTATGCGCTGACGAAAATGGGCGCCAGGGTACGCGTGTGCGGCCCGGGCACCATGCTGCCCATCGGCATCGAGCGACTCGGCAATGTCGAAGTCTTTACCGATATGCGCGAGGCCATCAAGGATGCCGATGTGGTCATGATGCTGCGCATTCAGATGGAACGACAGAGCAATATCATGATACCGAGCCTGCGCGAATATGCACGGTTTTACGGGCTCAATCCAACCAACCTGCAAGGTGCCAAAGCGGATGCCATTGTCATGCATCCCGGGCCGATGAATCGCGGCGTGGAAATCTCCTCCGTGGTCGCTGACGGTCCGCAAAATGTGATCCTCGACCAGGTTGAGAATGGCGTCGCCGTGCGCATGGCGCTGCTTTATCTGGTCAGTGGTGTTGAATCGATGCAAACTAAATAGTTTTCGTCCGGAAACGGCCCTTTTCCGCAATCTCTGCGTCAACCAGCGGATTTGATTGTGCGGCGTAAAGTCCTACGCCTCCGCTCAAGTCCTCGATTTCCTTGACCTTGCGAAAAATTGCTCGTTTCCAGATCGAAAACGCTGGTCGTGCCACCCGGAGTTTGCGAATGGACACTAAATAATTACTATTAGATAAGGGGACAGGTGAAAATATGGCGAAAATTCTCATCAAAGGCGGACGGGTTATCAGCCCGGCACAAAAGCTTGACGATCTCTGTGATGTCCTGATCGAAAAGGGCAGGATTGTCGCGATCGGCAAAGATCTGGACGCCAGGGGTGCCGAGGTGATCGATGCCTCCGGTAAACTGGTCACACCCGGGCTGGTCGATATCCATGTTCATCTGCGCGATCCCGGCCTTGAGTACAAGGAAGATATCGCTTCCGGAACGCTTTCGGCGGTAACCGGCGGTTTTACCTCGGTGGCCTGCATGCCGAACACCAAGCCGGTCAACGACAACCAGACGGTCACCAGCTATATCCTGAAGAAAGCTGCCGACGAGGGCCACTGCCGGGTCTTTCCGATTGCCAGTATTACTAAAGGCCTTAACGGCGAATCGTTGACGGAGATGGGTGAGCTGCAAGCTCTCGGTGTCTGCGCCGTCTCCGATGACGGCAAGCCGGTCAGCAACCCGCAGCTGATGCGCCGGGCCATGGAGTACGCCAGGCCGTTCGGCTTGACGATCATCTCCCACGCAGAGGACCTTGACCTGGTCGATTCGGGAGTCATGAATGAAGGTCCGGTTTCCACCGAACTTGGCCTCAAGGGGATTCCCTGGGTTGCCGAGGATGCCGCCACGGCCAGAGAAGTGATGCTCGCTGAATTTACCGGCGCACACCTGCATGTGGCGCATGTCTCCACCAGCGGCTCGATCGATATCGTTCGCCAGGCTAAAAAACGTGGCGTGCACGTGACCTGCGAAGCGGCTCCCCATCACTTCAGCTTGACCGACGATGCGGTACGCGGCTACAACACCAATGCCAAGATGAATCCACCGTTGCGCAGTGCGCAAGATATGGCTGCCGTTCGCGAGGGGATTGCCGACGGTACCGTTGATGCCATTGCCACAGACCATGCGCCCCATCATATCGATGAGAAGAACGTCGAATTCAATATTGCCATGAACGGCATCGTCGGTCTGGAAACAGCCTTGCCGTTGACTCTCAAGCTGGTGGAAGAGGGCGTGATCGACCTGTCGAAGGCGATCGCTTTGTTGAGTAGCGGTCCTGCCGCGGTTCTGGATCTGCCGGTGGGACAGCTGGTTGCCGGCGGCGTTGCCGATGTCACCATCATCGATCCGGATCTCGCCTGGACGGTTGACGCTCGCAAGCTTGCGAGTAAAAGCAAAAACACCCCGTTCGACGGCTGGCAGATGAAGGGTGCGGCCGTCTGCACCCTGGTCGCCGGAAAAATCGTATACAAGAGAGGTTGAGAATATGAAAGCAGCATTGGCTCTAGCCGATGGCAGGGTCTTTTACGGTCAGGCCTTTGGCGCCTGCGGGGAAATCTCCGGTGAGGTCGTTTTTAATACCAGCATGTCCGGCTACCAGGAGATCCTCACCGATCCTTCCTATCGTGGCGAGATCGTGACGATGACCTATCCGTTGATCGGCAACTGCGGCATGAATCACGAAGACGTCGAATCGTCGCGACCCCACCTGGCCGGGCTTGTCGTCAAGGAAGCCTGCGACATCCCCAGCAACTGGCGCTCGGAAATGTCGCTTGATGCGTACTTGAAAGAACACAACATTATCGGTCTTGCCGGGATCGACACCCGCGCCCTGGTACGCCATATCCGCGACAAGGGCGCGCAAACCGGCATCCTTTCGACCGTCGATACGGATGCCGACAGCCTGGTGGCGAAAGCCAAAGCGGCTCCGTCCATTGTCGGTCAGGACCTGGTTCAAGAAGTCACCTGCGAGAAAAGCTACGACTGGAATGAGGGGGCCTGGGATCTGGCGAACGGTTACGAGCGTGTCCAGGGTTCGGGCCGCTACCAGGTGGTCGCCTACGATTTCGGCATCAAGCGCAACATCCTGCGCAACCTGGTCAGCAGGGGCTGCGCCGTGACCGTCGTGCCGGCAACCACCCCGGCGGAAGAGGTCCTGGCCATGCAGCCGGACGGGGTTTTTCTCAGCAACGGTCCGGGCGATCCGGAGCCGATTACCTACGCGCAGGAGAATATCCGCAAGCTGCTTGGCAAGGTGCCGATTTTCGGCATCTGTCTCGGTCACCAGCTGCTTGCGATCGCCCTGGGTGGCAAGACCTACAAGCTGAAGTTCGGCCACCGCGGCGGCAATCAGCCGGTCAGGCGCGGAGATATGCATAACGTCGAGATCACCGCGCAGAACCACGGCTTCGCCGTTGATGCCGGTTCACTGCAGGACCATGCCGTCGTCACCCATATCAATCTCAACGACAATACCGTGGAAGGCCTGCACCACAAGACCTTGCCGGCTTTTTCCGTGCAGTATCACCCGGAAGCTTCACCCGGGCCACACGATGCCAACTACCTGTTTGGCGAATTCATTACGTTGATGAGTGACTTTAAAAACGGGGCTGGGGACTAGCTGCTGGGGGCTGGTAACGGCCTGCATAGCTATCTAGCGATCAATAGCAAACAAAAAACGTCCGCAAGGGGTTCAAGGGTCGATTTTTCCAGCCTCCAGCCTCCAGCGGCCAGCAACGGAACTAAACATGCCAAAAAGAACTGATATCAAGAAAATCCTGATCGTCGGTGCCGGTCCAATCGTTATCGGCCAGGCTTGCGAGTTTGACTATTCCGGCACTCAGGCCTGCAAGGCGTTGAAGGAGGAAGGTTTCGAGGTTGTCCTGCTCAATTCCAATCCGGCCACG
>JAVVDT010000320.1:0-2188 GCA_032250875.1 Desulfuromonadales bacterium
GGAGCCCCTTTTGTTGCAGAAATGCGCGCCGGATACGATCGCCGACGACGCCATTTGATCCCGCGTTTGGAAGAGATCGGTCTTAAAGTACATCCCCGCCCGGCAGGGGCCTTTTACATGCTTGCCGACGCCCGGTATATTTGCCACGATTCCCTCGCTCTGGCAAAAGAGATCCTCGAAGCCACCGGGGTCGCCCTCACGCCGGGTATCGATTTCGGTCTAGGTGCTGAAGGCTTCCTGCGCTTTTCCTACGCAAATTCGATGGAGAACCTGGACAAGGCCGTCGACCGGCTGGCCGGCTTTTTCCGCCAGCGCGGCTGGCTGTAGGTTCATCTGCACCGTCCTGGCGTTTTCATCTCCCCACACGAACTCGCGGTCACGGTTTTCTTCACGTTGGAATAGCCCGTCCTGGTCGTCCCGGTAACGGTTTCGCAACGGGTAGTCGGGTTCGTCATGCTCAGAAAAGATATCTCTCCGCGTCAAGGGCAGCCGAGGCGACCGTACGTTTGGCCGCAAGCAGGCCGCTGGCATCGTACTTGGTAAAACGCCGCACACCGGATAAGAGCATCATCAGTCCGTCACCCTCCTCGAGGTAATAGGCAGCCTTCTTCGCTGCACTGCCAGCTTCCTCGATGGCATTGAAGGTAAAAACCTTGACCGTGGCCTTGAGTTGCTGCTGCTTGGCTTCGCTCAATTCAGGCAGGATTTTTTCGGCACGCAGCACGGCGCTTTCGATGGCAAAAATCTGGATGGCGATGTCGGCAGCGGCCAGCAGAATCTCCTGTTCTTCCTGCAGCTGCTGCATATACTTCTGAACGCCGGTGCCGGCAAGAATCAGAAAGAGCATCTTGAGATTCTTGAGCAGCGTCTTTTCAGTGATGAATGGAATCTCTTCGTCCAGTTCCTCAAAGGAAGGCGTCATCAGCGCTTCGAAGGCCTTCATCGCTTCAGTCTGCAGTGGCAGTTCACCCTTCATCGCCTTGCGCAGGATCATGCCGGTGGTGAGCAGCCGATTGATCTCGTTGGTTCCCTCGAAGATGCGGTTGATGCGTTCGTCGCGGTAGAAGCGCTCGGCCGGGTATTCGCTGACGAAGCCGTAGCCGCCGTGGATCTGCACCACCTCGTCGACTACGCGCGCGAGCACATCGGAGCAAAAAACTTTGGAAATTGCGCATTCGGCGGAATAGTCCTCGATGCCTTTCTGGTATTCAATGTAATAGTCGTCGCTGCCCTTTGCGATGGTCGCCAGCTTGTCATCGAGCAATCCGGCCAGACGGTAGACCAGCGACTCGGAGGCATAGATATCGGCAGTCAAATCGGCGATCTTCTCCTGGATGGCGCCGAAAGAGCCGATGGTCTTGCCGAACTGCTTACGCTCGTTTGCATAGCGCAGGCCTTCTCTCAAGGCATACTTGGAAGCACCGGTGACACAAGCGCCGAGTTTGAAGCGCCCGACATTGAGGACGTTGAAAGCTATCTTGTGACCCTTGCCGATTTCGCCGAGGACGTTCTCGACCGGTACCTTGCAGTTATCGAGGATGATCTGGGTGGTGGAGCTGCCCTTGATCCCCATCTTCTTCTCCTCGACACCTACGATCAGTCCTGCAAAGGTCTTCTCGACCAGGAAGCAGGTAAAATGCTCCTTGTCGATCTTGGCGAAGATGATGAACAGGTCGGCGAAGCTGCCGTTAGTGATGAACTGTTTGGTCCCATTGAGGAGATAATGCGAGCCGTCAGCGGAGAGCACCGCCGAGGCCTGGGCGCCGAGAGCGTCGCTGCCGCTGCCCGGTTCGGTGAGACAGTAGGCGGCCAGCCATTGGCCGGTGATGATTTTTTCAAGGTATAGATCTTTCTGTGCCTTGGTACCGTAATAGACCAGCGGCAGGGTGCCAATTCCGGTATGGGCTGCGTAGGCGACAGAGAAGGAACCGGCTGGAGCGATCTTCTCGCCAACCAGCATACTGGTCGCCTTGTCGAGCTCCAGACCGCCGTACTCCTCGGGCGCATCGATCATCAGCAGGCCCAGCTCGCCACATTTTTTCATCCCCGCCACGACCAGGTCGAAGTTCTGCTCTTCGATTTCCTCAAGGTGGGGGAAAATTTCGTTCTCGACGAACTGTGTCGTCGTTGCGGCGATGGCACGCTGCTCGTCACTGAAGTCCTCGGGAGTAAACACCGCTTCGCAGGG
>JAVVDT010000321.1:0-2154 GCA_032250875.1 Desulfuromonadales bacterium
GGGTTGAATTGGAAAGCAGTCTGCGGTGTGCCAAGCAATTCAAGAAAACCGAGCGGAGCTTCAGAATTGAGATTGGTCGTGTTGACAGGGTCTCTCTGCCTGTGGTTCTCTATAGACAATGACTATCAATAATGGGCGGTGAGCAATGCAATTGACGCGTTCAGCAAAGCATGACCCCAAACAGCGCCTCGATGATATTATCGTCAAACTTCGCACTCTGAACTTTCGTATTACTCCGCAACGTGTGGCTATTCTAAGGATTTTTCTGAACAGCCAGGACCACCCGGGCGTTGAGCAGGTTTATGCACAAGTCAAGGCGGATTTCCCCTCCACCAGTCTGGCCACGGTCTATAAAACGGTCAACTTGATGAAAGAGATTGGTGAAATTCTCGAAATAGGTTTCGCTGATGGTGGCAATCGTTACGATGGCAACAAGCCCTATCCTCATCCCCACCTGATCTGTAACCGATGCAAAAAGATCATGGATCCCGATATCGGCCTCATAGATCAGATCGCGAACGAACTTGAACGAACCTCTGGGTACCGGATTGTTTCGCACCAGATCGAATTTTTTGGGATTTGCCCTGCATGCCAGAAAAAGTAGGTCTGCGGGTATGTTTTTTGTTAGTTATGGATAATGATTATTACCAGATATTGACAATTGTTAACGTTATGATAAAAGAAGAGGATCTTGGCTTGTCATATATATTCTTAGCGCAGGCGCTTTTTATCGAGTGCAGTCACGCCATGACTACCGCAGACAACCTGCTGGCGGTGAAGAGGAATTTAAAACCCTGAAAAAGTAAGGAGGATTGCTTCAATGGATATGGCTGAAAAAATTTTGGACATAATGCGGACCGAAGGACAGCCTCTCAACGCTGGAAAAATTGCAGAAATTGGTGGTTTTGAGCGCAAAGACGTTGACAAGGCGATGGCGCATTTAAAAAAGGAAGCAAGGATTATTTCACCCAAACGGTGCTATTGGACGCCGGCTTGATCACACGAAGCGAACGATACATCAGGCAAAATGAATTGCTGGACTAAACTCATCGACAAAACAGAGAATACTTTCCCACAAAAGGGGTAACTTTATGAGTACCGAAAGCAAATGCCCGGTCACGGGCAAAAGCAGGCAGGTCGCCGGTGGCGGCACCAAAAACCGTGACTGGTGGCCGAACCAGTTGAACCTGAATATTTTGCATCAGCATTCAAATCTGTCCAATCCGATGGATGAGGATTTCGATTATGCCGAAGAGTTCAAGAGACTCGATCTCAATGCGGTGAAAGAGGATCTCTATACGTTTATGACCGATTCGCAGGAGTGGTGGCCGGCCGACTACGGTCACTACGGCGGACTGATGATCCGCCTGGCATGGCACAGCGCCGGCACCTACCGCATGGGTGACGGCCGCGGCGGCGGCGGGACCGGCAATCAGCGCTTCGCGCCCCTCAACAGTTGGCCGGACAACGTCCTTCTCGACAAGGCGCGCCGCTTGTTGTGGCCGATCAAGCAGAAATACGGCAGGAAAATCTCCTGGGCCGATTTGATAATTCTCGCCGGTAACTGCGCGCTGGAGTCGATGGGCTTCAAGACCTTCGGTTTCGCCGGCGGACGCGAAGACATCTGGGAACCGGAAGAGGACATCTACTGGGGTTCAGAAGAGGAATGGCTGGCGACCAGCGACAAGCCCAAGAGCCGTTACACCGGTGACCACGATCTGGAAAACCCCCTCGCCGCCGTGCAGATGGGCCTGATCTACGTGAATCCGGAAGGTCCGGACGGCAACCCGGATCCGGTCGCCTCAGGCAAAGACGTGCGTGAAACCTTCGCCCGCATGGCGATGAATGACGAAGAGACCGTCGCGCTGGTCGCCGGCGGGCACACCTTCGGCAAATGTCATGGCGCCGGCGATCCATCCCACGTCGGTCCGGACCCGGAAGCCGCGCCCATCGAGCAACAGGGCCTCGGCTGGCAAAGCAGCTTCGGCAGCGGCAAAGGTGGCGATACCATCGGCAGCGGCATCGAGGGCGCCTGGAAGCCAAACCCCACCACCTGGGACATGGGCTACCTGAAGGTGTTGTTCAAATATGAGTATGAAAAGGTCAAAAGCCCCGCCGGTGCCTGGCAGTGGCTGGCCAAGGATGTCGAGGAAG
>JAVVDT010000322.1:0-2139 GCA_032250875.1 Desulfuromonadales bacterium
AGCAGAATTAAAGGGGTCGACTTTGAATCTTTCACTTGGCTATTCACACCCGATTGAATATCCACTGCCTCAGGGAATCAGTGCTGAAGTCGATACCAAGGCAAATCGTATAACTGTTTCTGGTATCGATAAAGAACTGGTTGGTGCGACGGCTGCCAAGATTCGTTCGTTCCGGGAGCCAGAGCCTTATAAAGGCAAGGGTATCAAGTATTCTGATGAACGTATTCTGCGTAAAGCCGGTAAGACTAGTAAGAAGTAAGCTGAATAGGATGAGGTGCAAACTGTGAATATCTCAAAAGAACGGCGGACCGCCCGCAAAAAGCGTCAGTTAAGAGTACGTAAAAAGGTTACCGGGAGTGTAGAGCGTCCACGCTTGTGCGTATTCCGTAGTACAAAACATATTTATGCCCAGATTATTGAAGATGTAACCGGCAAAACACTGGTTGCGGCTTCGACAGTTGTCAAGGGTACCCAGGACAGCGTCAAGTACAGTGGTAATGCTGATGCGGCCAAAGTGGTCGGAAAGCAAATTGCTGAGAAGGCTCTGGCCAAGGACATTAATCAGGTAGTTTTCGACCGCAACGGCTTTTTGTTTCATGGCCGTGTCAAGGCTCTTGCCGATGCGGCTCGTGAAGCTGGTTTGACTTTCTGAGTGGCAAAGGAGAAAAGCGTTGCAACGCGTTGACAAAAACGAAACGAATCTAACCGATCGCGTTATCCACATAAATCGTACGGCTAAGGTTGTTAAAGGTGGCCGTCGATTCAGTTTCTCTGCCTTGGTAGTCGTGGGTGATGGCAGTGGCAATGTCGGATATGGTCTTGGTAAAGCCAAAGAGGTTCCCGAGGCAATTCGCAAGGGTGTCGAAAAGGCTAAGAAAAGTATGATCTCCGTACCGATTCAGGGAACAACCATTCCCTACGATGTGATCGGCAAGTTTGGTGCAGGCAAAGTCCTGTTGAAGCCTGCTTCAGAAGGTACAGGTGTCATTGCCGGCGGTGCGGCCCGTGCGATACTGGAAGTTGCCGGTATCAGCGACATTCTCTCCAAGTGCCTCGGCTCCAACAATCCGCATAATGTTGTCAAGGCAACCATTCGTGCACTGCAGCAACTGTGTAGTCCGGAAGAGATTCTTGCCAGACGAGGTCTCGGGCCAAACAGCTCGGATCAAAAATCCTGAGACAGGAGAGAATAATGGCTGAAATCAAGATAACTCTTAAACGTAGCGGTATTGGTCGCAATAAATATTTCACCACGGTGCTGAATGGGCTTGGTCTGCGTCGTCTTCATCAGACAGTCGTGCTCCAGGACACACCGGAAATTCGCGGTATGATCAACAAGGTCAACCATATGGTAACCGTTGAGGAATAGTCGCAAGGATAACCACCATGGATTTAAGTAATCTTCAACCGTCATACGGTTCAACACATAGTAAAAAGCGCATTGGCCGCGGCCACGGATCAGGAACCGGAAAAACTGCCGGTAAGGGTCACAAAGGCCAGAACGCTCGCTCCGGGGGTGGGGTTAAACCCGGTTTCGAAGGCGGCCAGATGCCATTGCAGAGACGCTTGCCAAAGCGCGGTTTTATGCCTCTGAGCAGAAAGGTCTATACCCTCGTCAACCTCCGCGACCTGGAACTTTTTGATACAGGCAGTGTGGTAGATCTTGAGGCCCTTGGTATTGCCGGATTGATCGGTCAACTCAAAGACGGTGTCAAGATTCTGGGTGATGGAGATTTGTCCAAAACCTTGACGGTTAAAGCCCACAAATTCAGTAAGTCTGCCCAGGCTAAGATTGAAGCCGCCGGCGGCACTGTCGAGGTTATTTAAGTTGTTAGCCAGCATCCAGAATATTTTCAGCATTCCTGAACTGCGTCGACGCATCCTTTTTACCCTTAGCATGCTCGCGGTCTATCGGGTCGGCTGTCATGTGCCGCTTCCTGGTGTAAACGGAGCCGTCCTTGCTCAGTTCTTTGAAGGGACACAAGGTACGCTGCTCGGCATGGTCAGCGCATTTACCGGTGGTGCATTGGAACGCATGACTGTTTTTGCTCTGGGTATCATGCCATATATTAGCGCATCGATTATCATGCAGTTGCTGACTGTTGTTTTTGAGCCTGTCCAGCGTCTGTCCAAAGAGGG
>JAVVDT010000323.1:0-2134 GCA_032250875.1 Desulfuromonadales bacterium
ATGCCAGATCGTGCATTACACAGTCCGTACCAGGGAGAGCGAGGAAGTTATGGCGGTCATCCATGATGCTCTGACACATTGCCACATCCAGGAACAACCGCTGACGTTCGGCAAATCCGAGGGGGGCCTGAATCTGCGCTTCGCCTTTTGCAACCCGCCGCAAAAGCATGAGGCGTTTATCGAGAAGCTGCGCCGGTTGCCAGAGATTACTGCCGTCGATATCGAACATTGATACGGTCATTCGCTGTACACTGAGCGGTCGCCACCATGCCGGGGGCCGACCGTGTCGAGATTATTCAACCGCTGGAAATGGAGTCTTGCTGATGTTGGAACAATGGTCACGAACGGTTTTTCTGGTCTGCATGCTACTGGCGACCGGGATAATCATCTCCCTTGGAGTTGTCTATAGCAGTTTTTTCTGGCTGCTGCTGCCGCTGGCGTTGATGCTGGGGATTGGCTGCTATGACATCTTGCAGACCCAGCATGCGATTCTGCGCAACTTCCCGCTGCTCGGGCATTTCCGCTACCTTTTTGAATCAATCCGGTCGGAAATTCATCAATATTTCATCGAGTCGGATGATGAAGAGCACCCCTTCAGTCGCGAGAAACGCTCGGTAGTTTACCAGCGGGCCAAGCAGAGTCTCGACACCTTCCCCTTCGGCACCCACCGTGATGTCTACCGGGTCGGTTATGAATGGATCAGCCATTCGATTCGCCCCACAGAAATCGACCTGGATGATGCCGGGGTCAGCATCGGCAGTTCAGACTGCCAGAAACCGTACCGTGCCTCGCTGCTCAATATCTCGGCAATGAGCTTCGGCGCCCTGAGTGCCAACGCCATCCGCGCCCTCAGCCAGGGGGCCTGTCAGGGAGGCTTCTACCACAACACCGGCGAAGGCGGCATCAGCCCCTATCATCTCGAAGGAGGTGCGGACCTCGTCTGGCAGATCGGCACCGGGTATTTCGGCTGTCGCGATGCCGAGGGAAACTTCTGTCCCGACACCTTTACCAAGCGTGCAACTCAAGACGCCGTCAAGATGATCGAGATCAAGATCTCCCAGGGAGCTAAGCCGGGACACGGCGGTATTCTGCCGGCCTCCAAGGTGACCCCGGAGATCGCCGCGATCCGCGATGTTCCTCTTGGACAGGATGTCCTCTCGCCGCCCGGACACTCCGCTTTCAGCACGCCGCTGGAGCTACTCGAATTTGTCGCCACACTGCGAAGGCTGAGTGGCGGCAAGCCGGTCGGTTTCAAACTCTGTGTCGGTGAACCACGGGAATTCTACGCCATCTGCAAGGCGATGCTGCAAAGTGGCATCAGCCCCGATTTCATCACCGTCGACGGCGGTGAAGGGGGGACCGGCGCGGCACCGCTGGAGTTGACCAACTCGGTCGGGTTCCCGCTGTTCGACGGGCTGGCTTTTGTACACCGGGCGCTGATCGGTACCGGCCTGCGCGAGCGGGTGCGACTGATCGCGGCGGGCAAGATTACCACCGGTTTCCACCTGGTGACCCGCTTGGCTCTGGGTGCCGATGCTTGCTGCAGCGCGCGGGCGATGATGTTTTCCCTCGGGTGTATCCAGGCACTCAAGTGCAACAGCAACCACTGTCCGACCGGGATTGCGACCCAAAACAAGCGTCTGGCCGCAGGACTGGTGGTTGCCGACAAGGCACCGCGCGTGGCCGCCTTTCAGCAGGCGACGGTCAGGGCAGCCCTCGAACTGATGGGCATCTCCGGCACCGGTGCACGGCGCGAGGAACTTCGGCGCAAAATACGCCGCCGCACGGGGTCAGGGCACAACGAAACCCTGGCCGAACTCTACCCTTGTCTTGAAATGGGTGACTTGATCGCAGGTGGAGGTTCACCCCAGGAGCGAACACTCTGGCAGCAGGCGCAGGCCGAGCAATTTTAATCCTTCAACTTTGTGGACAAAGGAAAGAACAATGAATGCCTCCGAACTAATGATCAAGGCTCTGGAACAGGAAGGGGTAGAACGCATCTACGGAGTACCGGGAGAAGAGAACCTTGATTTTCTCGAAGCACTGCGAAGGTCGACAATCGAACTGATCCTGACCCGCCACGAACAGGGGGCCGCATTCATGGCCGCCACGTACGGCCGCCTCACCGGCCGGC
>JAVVDT010000324.1:0-2024 GCA_032250875.1 Desulfuromonadales bacterium
CTCCTTCGAGAGGCATCGACTGAAACTTTTCATCCGCCTCATAGGCGCAGACCAGTAGCGCTTTCCCTGAATCCATTCTTCTGCGTGCCTCTTCGGGCTTAATCCTTTTCACTGTGGTTTCCGCCATAAACAATCTCCTTTTCTGGTCTTGTTCAACGACCTGTACCTTCGTTCTTCACACCGCACAATCAAAACCGCGGATGGACGTCTTTTGCCGTTAGAATTTCAAAATCGCCTGAGCAATGAGAAAATAAACCATCAACCCGGTGGCATCGACGATAGTCGTAACAAATGGCGTGCTGGCCACCGCCGGGTCTACCCCGCCAGTTCATCGGCGATCTTCACAGGGTCGAGTTTCGCAAGTCGACTCTTCATTTTGCAGGGTCTATAAAATCTGAAGGAGGTTTGTTTATTCACTGGGCGTCATCCATCTGCTGTGATTGTTATTATTTATGCCAGGAGGCTTTCAAACTATCCATGAGCCGGCTGCAAATCCGGCCGTTTGCCTAAGTTTCGTATCTGGCCATCAGCTGTTCTCGCAGTTCGTTGAGACCGGGGCTGATTGAGACCTTGTAAATATGGGGATTGTGCAGTCGCAAAGTGCCGTCAGGCAGACGTTTCAACTGATCGGCGCAATGATCGGCACAGCTCTCCAGATCGGGCAGCTCAGCTATGATTTCGCCGTTGTCCATAACGTCATTGCGAATCCCTTTGCAGATTGCTCCTACGGCAATTTTTTTGTGCCTGGACGGGTTGGTCGGATCGTAAACCGTGACTTCCGGTTCCAGTTTTTCATCCTGCCGGCAGATGACATCCTGAAGGAAGCCACCGTTCTCATTTTCCAGCCGAAGCAATTGCTTGCGATCCGGGAGAGTAGCCTTGGCGATGTCCTGGGTCACTTTGAGCCGGGGTTCACCATCATATCGCACCAGCTTGTAGACGCCGCCCAGGGCGCCGCCGCCGTCACCGCCGGCCGTAGCCAACTCGGTTCCAACTCCATAAATGTCGACCCTCCCCCCTTCGCTGCGAATCGACTGAATGACATATTCATCAAGTTCGTTGGAAGCGACAATCTTGACGTCTGGGAAGCCGGCCTCATCGAACATTCGCCGGGCTTCCCGGCTCAGATAGGCAAGGTCACCTGAGTCGAGTCGGACTCCTCTGAGCTCATGCCCTTTTTCACGCAGCTCTTTGGCCACGATAATGGCGTTGGGGATGCCGCTTTGCAGGGTGTCGTAGGTATCCACGAGCAGGATGGCATTATCAGGGAAAACTTTCGCATAGGCACGGAAGGACGCAAGTTCATCTTCGAAGGCCATGACCCAGCTGTGAGCGTGAGTGCCCTTGGCTGGAATATTGTAGACCTGGCCTGCCCAGGTGTTGCTGGTGCTGCGTACGCCACCGACGAAAGCGGCCCGCGCTTCACCGAGACCGCCATCGGGTCCGTGAGCTCGGCGCAGACCGAATTCGACGACGGTGCCATCACCGGCGGCCTGCTGTATCCTCGCTGCTTTGGTCGCAATCAAAGTCTGGAAATTGATGATGTTGAGCATGGCGGTTTCCACCAGCTGGGCTTCTGCCAGGTTACCCTCAACGGTCAGCAGCGGTTCATTGGCAAACACCACCGTCCCTTCCGCAGGCGCGCTGACTTTGCAACGGAAACGGAAATCCCGCAGGAAATCGAGAAAACGGGGTCGAAAAATACCAAGGCTCTTCAGATAAGCCAAATCGACATCGGTGAAGCGCAGCTCTTGCAGATAACTCAGGGCCGGTTCGAGCCCTGCGAAGACGGCAAAACTGCCCTTGAAAGGGTTTTTGCGGAAGAACAAATCGAAACTTGCCGACTTGTCATGCATGTCATGTTCGAGGTAGCCGGCCAGCATGGTCAGTTCATAAAGATCTGTCATCAGTGCAGAATAGCGCATGATTCCTCCTGTTGCGGTACTTATGTGCTAGCAGCCTGTCCGACTATGCGGACCGAAGTGAAAATTTAGATGTTTGAGAACAGATTTCAGCTTGTTTGC
>JAVVDT010000325.1:0-1960 GCA_032250875.1 Desulfuromonadales bacterium
GGAGTTGCTGGAAGCGAACGGCTGCGAGGTGGTTTATGCCATCCACCCGGTGGCGGGTCGGATGCCGGGACATATGAACGTGCTGCTGGCGGAAGCGGATGTTCCCTACGACCTGCTGCTGGAAATGAACGAGATCAATCCGCGCATGGAAAACTTCGATGTCGCGATCGTCATAGGCGCCAACGATGTGGTCAATCCCGCCGCCCGGGAGAATACGAACAGCCCCATCTACGGTATGCCGATCATCAACGTCGACTACACCCGTACCGTCTTCGTCCTAAAACGGTCGATGGCTTCCGGATTTGCCGGTCTCGACAATCCCCTCTTCTACAAAGAGAATACACGGATGATCTTCGCTGACGCCAAGGAAACGGTCAACAAACTGGTTCGGGAATTTGCTGACTGATCACTCAGATTCGTTCTTTCGGTAAGGCCTGAGGCTTGCCTTGAGGAATAGCGCTTTCCTGTCCATGACCGCTTCGAAGATATATCTGGTCAAAACTCTTGAATCGGTCCAGATTAAGACATGCGTGCCACCAGACGACCGTCGGACTATGCATGACCCGGTTGCGAGTGCGGTTGTTGAAACTCCGGATGGCGCAAATAACGTTTTCTAAAAAAACCATTTGGCAGACATAACAGGAATCAACAATGAATAACCAGCTTTCGCCTGAAGCGAAAAGTGACGAACACAGCAGTGGCGAGGGATCCCCTGAACACACTCCATTGGCCCTGCCCATACCGATTGATACGCACAATCTCGCACTCGTGCTGCTTGCAGGGCTCGCGGTGGTTTTCATGCTTCGCTGGGCCATGGCGATATTCATCCCGCTGATGCTGGGCATGATGATCAGTTATGCGCTCGCTCCGCTGGTCAATCAGATGCGCAGATGGCGGATTCCGAACACCATCGGCGCCGCGGTGCTGCTGCTTGGTATCGTGGCAGGGACCGGATCTCTGGTGTATTCTCTCAGCGATGAGGCCACCAGGGTGATTGAAACCCTGCCCGATGCAGCGAATAAGCTGCGCCTTGCCAACCTGAAAAAGCCGGGAACCACCGATGGCGCGATGGAGAGTATGCAAAAAGCTGCTACCAAGCTCGAACAGGCGGCGAGTGAGGCAGGTTCTTCAACTCCCGATACGCCGCGCGGTGTGACGCGGGTTCAGATCGAAAAGCCCAAGCTGAACGTAAAAGAGTATCTTTGGATGGGGACAAAGGGAGTCGTTGCATTCGCCGGCCAACTCATAATGGTATTGTTCCTGGCGTATTTCATGCTCGCCTCGGGCGATACCTTCCGGCGCAAGCTGGTAAAAATAGCCGGTCCCACCCTCAGCAAGAAAAAAATCACCCTGCGGGTGCTGGATCAAATCGCCGAACAGATCCAACGTTATCTGCTGGTGCAGATATTCACCAGCCTGCTGGTGGGCGTGGCAACCTGGCTGGCATTTCTCTGGATCGGACTGGAGCATGCGGCCATCTGGGGTATCGCCGCCGGAGTCTTCAAAACAATACCTTACCTTGGTCCACTTATTGTCAGCAGCGCCACGGCGCTGATTGCCTTTCTTCAATTTGAAACGCTCGGCATGGTCCTGCTGGTCTCGGGAACCGCAATGCTGATCACCAGTTTAGAAGGTTACTTGCTAACCCCGTGGCTTACCGGCCGGGCAAGCCGGATGAGTCCGGTCGTGGTTTTCGTCAGCGTGCTCTTCTGGGGCTGGTTGTGGGGTTTGTGGGGGCTGTTGCTGGGCGTGCCGGTCGTCATGATCATCAAGGCAATTTGCGATCATGTAGAAGATCTGAAGCCCGTCGGCGAGCTTCTCGGAGACTAGCAGCCTGTCGAACTATACGGACCGAAGCGAAAATTTGGATGTTTGAGAACAGGTTTTAGCTCGTTTGCAGGTTCATAGCCGTAGCTATGGACCAAAAAGGAGCTGAAATATGGGCCAAACAGCCGGATTT
>JAVVDT010000326.1:0-1921 GCA_032250875.1 Desulfuromonadales bacterium
GCACTAGCAGCTGCAATCCGCCTCATTTGCAGACCTGGCAGAAGATGCTAGAATTATCGCAAAAGATGAATTTCGAAAGGAGATGATATGGAACCGCAAGAACTTTCAGACCCTGTCAGTCTGATTATCAAGGCCTGCCATAAAAGCGAGGAAGAAGCAAACCGGATTTATCATCTGCTCGCTGAACAGCGTCAGCACCAGTTCACGCTGGAAAACGAGACGATTGTTCATCTGAGTGATGAACAGCTGGGAGAGTTCGTCGAACGCTTCAGCGCAGAGGTCGAACCGACTTACTGGGAGTCGAAACGACTCAAGCATTGAGCTGTTGCGGCAAGCTCCGCCTGAACAACTTCAGCTGATCTCGCCCATGCACAGATACTTGATTTCGAGATAGGCGTCGATGCCGTATCGGCTGCCCTCGCGACCGAGACCCGACGACTTAACTCCACCAAATGGAGCGACCGTGGTTGAAATCAAGCCCGTATTGAGCCCGACCATACCATATTCAAGCGCCTCGGCGACCCGCCAGGCCCGTGCCAGATCGCGGGTATAGAAATACGACGCCAAACCATACTCGGTGGCATTGGCCAGCTCGATTGCCTGCTTTTCGGTTTTAAAGTGAAACAGGGGTGCAACCGGCCCGAAGATCTCTTCATCGGTAAGCATCATCTCCGGGGTCACATCAGTGAGTACCGTCGGCTCAAAAAATGTGCCGCCGAGAGCGTGTCGCTTGCCGCCGCTGACGATGCTCGCTCCTTTAGAAACGGCATCATCAATGTGCATTTCAACACTTTCAACTGCACCCATATTTATCAATGGCCCCAGCTGGGTTTCCTCATCCAAACCGTTACCGACCTTCATGCTGCCGACCTTCTCTGCCAGTTTTCGGGAAAATGTATCATAGATGCCATCCTGGATCAGGAAACGGTTAGCGCAGGCGCAAGTCTGACCATTATTGCGGAACTTGGAGGCGATGGCACCTTCTATTGCCGCATCCAGATCAGCGTCATCGAACACAATAAAGGGAGCGTTGCCGCCC
Source organism: Desulfuromonadales bacterium (assembly GCA_032250875.1). GTDB lineage: Bacteria > Desulfobacterota > Desulfuromonadia > Desulfuromonadales > BM103 > M0040. The sequence continues at coordinate 1,040 of JAVVDT010000326.1, forward strand.
AGCTCCAGAGTGACTTTTTTTAGTGTATCACTGCAAGCGACCAGTAACTTTTTACCGGTTTCGGTCGAGCCGGTAAACGTTAGTTTGCGGACCAGCGGATTGGAAGTCAGTTCACTGCCGATAGCATCTGATGACCCCGTGATCACGTTAAAGACACCCTGCGGGATTCCCGCGCGCTGGCTGAGTTCAGCCAGAGCCAATGCGGAATAGGGAGTGGCCGATGCGGGCTTGAGAACCATGGTGCATCCCGCCGCAAGAGCCGGCGCGGCTTTGCGGGTGATCATAGCAGACGGAAAGTTCCACGGGGTGATTGCCGCACAAACGCCAACTGGCTGTTTCAACACCAGCAGCCGTTTGTCCCTCTGATATGTCGGGATGATATCACCATAGACCCGCTTACCCTCTTCAGCAAACCATTCGATAAAGGATGCAGCATAGCTGATTTCGCCACGCGCTTCATTCAGCGGCTTACCCTGCTCAGCAGTCATCAACAAGGCAAGCTCTTCACGGTTTTCCAGCAGTAGAGCATACCAGTTGCGTAAGAGTTCAGAGCGCTCCTGGGCCGTTTTTTCTCGCCACGCCGGCAAGGCTCTGTTGGCGGCCTCAATGGCACGGCGGGTTTCGGTTTCACCCATCTTCGGAACAGTTCCCAAGGATTCTCCGGTCGCCGGATTGAGCACCTTCACAATGCTGTTATTCTCAGCATCACACCACTCGCCATCGATGTAGCATTTTTGGTAGTACAAACCCGTATCTTGAAGTTTTTTCAGCAGCATTAGCCAACCTCCGTTCACGTTTGTATCGTTTCTAGCAGCCTGTCGGACTATCCATGAGCCGGCTGCAAATCCGGCTGTTTGGCCCATATTTCAGCTCCTTTTTGGT
>JAVVDT010000327.1:0-1887 GCA_032250875.1 Desulfuromonadales bacterium
TGGGGCTGCACGTCGTACACGTGTTCACCCACGACAGCATCGCGCTCGGCGAAGACGGTCCCACTCACCAGCCGGTGGAGCAGCTGGCCGCGCTGCGTGCGATTCCGAACCTGACCGTGATCCGCCCCGGCGATGCCAACGAAACCGTTGAAGCCTGGAAGGCGGCGATCTCCAATCGCCAGGGGCCGACCGCCCTGATTCTGACCCGCCAGGGGCTGCCGACTCTCGATCGCAAGCTATTGGGTGCGGCGGAAGGTCTTCATCAGGGGGGTTATGTCCTTGCCAAAGAACAGGGCGATCTGACGGCGATTATCATCGCCAGCGGCTCCGAAGTGGCCCTGGCCCTTGACGCACAGAAGCAGTTGCAGCAGGAAGGCATCGGTGTCCGGGTTGTTTCTCTGCCCAGTTGGGAGCTTTTTGCAAAACAGCCACAGGAGTATCGCGATCAGATCCTGCCGCCGACATGCCTGAATCGTGTCGCCGTCGAAGCGGCCTCAAGCTTCGGTTGGGAACGCTACCTCGGCTTTAAGGGCAAGATGATCGGCATGCAGAGTTATGGCGCCAGCGCTCCGGCCGGGCAATTGATGGAAAAGTTCGGTTTTACGGTCGAAAATGTTATCACCAAAGTAAAAGAACTGTTTAGCTGAAAGCTGTTCTCAACCACCAAATTCGCCTCGCCCCCTATAATCAGGCAGACTTCAAGGGGGCTGGAATTCAATTCCAGCCCCCTTATTGCCTGGTGTCTCAGCATTAATGTTTTCAGGTAAACCCTTTCAACGATATTTCGTCTAAATTAAGCAAGGTAAGCAGAAACACGACGAGGAGCAACAAGTGTCCACAGCCACGGCAGCAATCGTTGACAGCTTAACGGTGAACGGCTACCTTCAAACGATGACCGACTCACAGGAACAAGCACTTCTCGCAAGGATCCGCAACGGTGACGAATCCGGGTTCGCATTGCTCGTCAAAGAGCATACCGGAAAAGTGACCGGCCTTGCCTGGCGCCTGGTCGGCAATCGGGAAGAGGCCGAAGACCTGGCACAGGAAGCGTTTTTGAGATTGCATCGTTCGCTACCCGCTTTCCGTGGCGAAAGTCGCATCAGTACCTGGCTATATCGCACAACAACGCGTTTGGCAATTGACCACCTGCGCCGCGAGCGCATCAAGAACAAGCTGTTTTTTTTTCGCCAGGACAATGATGCGCCAGACCCGGTTGAATTGGCGCGTGATCCGGGAAATGATCCAGCACGCGAATTTCAGTCAGTGGAAGCGATGCAAACGCTACGGAAAAGTTTGCGCAAACTTTCGTCGCGACAACAAGTGATTTTCACGCTGCGACATTACGAGGGACTGCCGTTAAAAGAGATTGCAGCCCATCTCGGCCTGCAAACCGGAACAGTCAAAGCACACCTGCATCGAGCCGTCACACAATTACGCCTGGACCTGGCTGCTTATCGCGAAGATACATAAGGAATCACTATGAAGAACAAAAACTGCCCGAGTGAACAAGATCTGATTCTGCATTATTATGGCGAACTGCCTGCAACTGATGAGCGCGTTCATCACCTTGCCGACTGCCCGCTTTGTGAGAAGCGCGTTTCTGCGCTAAGACATGATCTGGCTAAATTGCCGGATTTGAGTCATGAGCCTGACTTCGCCGCCGGCACGCGCATGGCGGCAAGGGTCAATGAGCGCTTGAACAGACGCCGTAGAAACTGGATACCGGTCTTGGGAGCCTCTTCAGCGGCAGCCGTTGCCGTGGTGATCACCCTCTCCATCTGGTCACCAATGAGTCAACAGAAGCAAACGGTTCAATATCCGTTACAACCACTTACGGTGGCAAGCCTTAATGAGGATATGCCCGATATCGATTTTATTGAGGATCTG
>JAVVDT010000328.1:0-1815 GCA_032250875.1 Desulfuromonadales bacterium
GCCTCAATTTTCGGCCCCCTTACTTTTGCCCTCCTGATAGACCTGACCGGATCCAACCGGATTGCCATTCTGGCACTGGCACTCTTTTTTGTCGGTGGTATTCTCTTGTTGATTGGTGTGAATGTAGAAGAAGGCAGAACACAGGCGAATTTGACCTAATAACCAACAGACTTATATGGCCGTTTCGATCCTCCAGCTCAGACCGTTTACGCCTCACGCTTCAAACCTGCTGAAACACGTTGCCTTTATAGGCTGTATTCCTTGATCTTGTAAATCAGAGAACGCAGGCTGATCTCGAGGATTCTCGCTGCCTGTGTGCGGTTGCCGTTTGTTGCATGCAGAGCTTTCTGGATGTAATCCCTCTCCAGATTCGCCATCGCTTTTTTTAACGAAAGGGCGGTTGGGTCAATGGGTGCCTGCGGATGACTGTGAAGCACCAGGTCACTCACGCCGATCATCTCTTCGCGGCAGAGGACCAAAGTCTTTTCGAGCACATTCAGCAGTTCGCGGACATTGCCCGGCCAGGGCTGTTTTTCCAGCATGCGCAAGGCTTCCGGACTCATCGTCGGCACGGGTCGTTTCAAGCGGGCAGCAATTCTTGGCAGGTATGTCTCAACAAGAGGATGAATGTCTTCGGGGCGCAGCCTGAGTGCCGGCAGTTCAATTGAGATCACGGCAAGACGATAAAAAAGATCTTCACGGAACGTGCCGTCAGCAACAGCTTGACGGAGATCCTTCGCAGTGGCTGCGATGACATGCACATCAACCGGCGTCGGGCTGCTTTCGCCGACCCGACGAACTTCACGCTCTTGCAGAACCCGCAACAGCTTCGGCTGTAACTCCAGAGGAAAATCGCCGATTTCATCCAGCAAGAGGGTACCACCGTCAGCAGCGCCGAAAAGACCGGTACGGGCACGATCGGCACCGGTAAAAGCGCCCCGGGCGTGACCGAACAGTTCGCTCTCGAGCAGACCGGCCGGGATGGCGCTGCAGTTGACGGCCAGAAACGGTTTATCGTTGCGTGGGCTCTCCGCATGCAGCGCACGGGCAATCAATTCTTTGCCGGTCCCGGTCGGCCCGGTGATCAATACGGACGCCGAAGCCAAAGCAGCCTTCTGGACTGTTTCAAGTACTTTTTGCATCAGGACACTGCGACACACGACAGCGGCAATCCCCTGGGGGCGACTGCCGTGCCGCATATTTTTTTTGAGTTGGACATTCTCCTGGCGAAGCTGCAGGCGTTCCTCCGCCTTGCGTACCGCCAGGAGGATCTCATCGGGGCGAAACGGCTTGGAGATGTAGTCGTAGGCGCCCTTTTTCATGCATTCGACGGCCGTATCGATGCTGCCGTAGGCACTCATCATGATCACCGTACCGCCAAACTGCTGTTCCTGCTTCTCTTTCAGGAAAGCAAGACCGTCCATTTCCGGCATGCGAATATCGCAGAGGATCAGATCGTAATGACCCGCCTGCAGGCGTTCAAGCCCTTGCCCGCCGCTGAGCGCTTCGGCCACCGTATAGCCATCACGTTCCAGCACCATGCGCAGCATGTGCCTCATCGGGGCTTCATCATCGACGATCAGAATTCGACGCTCTGGAGCTGTCATTCAGCCTCTCGCATAAATTAGGTAATGATCAAAAATGCACAAAGCGATTCATTACTGTTTTTGATTTTTTGGTGGCCTCTGAGTCTCATTGGTCAATCGTTTTCCGGATGACCTCTTAAATTTTTGATGTGCAAGGCAAGACAACAGTAAAACAAGCCCCATTGCCAACCACAGAAGTCACTTCGACGCTGCCGCCACTCTCGTCGAT
>JAVVDT010000329.1:0-1814 GCA_032250875.1 Desulfuromonadales bacterium
GCGGACGGTCCAGGGTCGCATCCCCTGCGCCATAAGAATACCGAACTCGCGGGTCCGTTCCATGACCGACATGAAAAAGGTGTTGAGGATGCCGAGACCGGTGGCCATATACAGAATGGTTACAACGATCATGCGGCTGACATCGTAGGCAGCAATAACCTCGCGCATTTCCGGCAACAGGTCTCCCCAGTCGAGAACTTCTACATCTTTCGGCAGGACTGCGGCCAGTCGGTCGGCAATCTGTGCTGCGGTCATGGGATCGGCAACAACCATTGCAACCTCGTGGATACGTCCGGGCAAGACCAGAACCTGTTGCAGCCATGGCAGTGGTGCCAGCACCAGGTTGTTATCGTGCCGGCTGTCACCAGTGGCGAAGATGCCGCTGACAATCAGCAGATCATTGCCGATTGAGCCATCGGCGGCCTGGGTCACAAAAACCAGTTCGTCTCCCGGTTTGACTTTCATTTTGCGTGCAAGCCCCTGACCGATCAAGGCGCCGTTGCGTTCCTTTGCCGAAGGGTAATGCCCGGAAGTCAGTTGATGCTGCAGCGAAGTGACCTGTTGCTCCAACTCGGGAATGATACCGAGCAGTTCAACCGGTTGACTGGTTTCCGGGCGCGAGAGCAGACCGAAGCTGCGCAATCGCGGAGATTGACCGGTGATTTCAGACTCTCTCTCCATGCCCAGCTGGTCTGCGATGTCGGCGGGCAGGTGGGCAAAGAGGTCGCGACGCAGGTGATATTCGGGACGGGCGATGACCAGATGACCATAATATTGCTCGGTTGCCGAGGCCAGCATGTCTCTGAACATACCGGAAAAGACACCGAGAGCAAGAATCAGCAGAGCTGCGGAAACCACCATTGCCGAAAGGGTCAGCAGGGTGCGTCGCTGGTTGCGCCAGAGATTGCGGAAGGCCAGTGTCAGAAGCATGGTCAGCGCTGCTTGAGGTTGCGCAGTGAAAAAAAAGTTTCGTTCAGAGGCAGATCGTAAACCAGATCATGGTATTGGAGGACAGTCATCTCTTCAGGCTTTTCCAGGGGGAGCACTGTCAGTCGCAAAGGAACAATGCGTTCGCCAATCTGCTGAACATCATCAAAATGCGTCTCGCGTACACGGACCAGCTCTTCGTCGTAATAATCGACCTGCTCGGGTACCCTTGGGGCTTTGCGGATCCGGTAGACGATTTTGCCCCAGACCACAGCGGCTTCCGCTTTCGGCAGACACTCAACGACATAATGCGTGGCGGTCTCGTCAAGCAGGCGAAGATTATAGTCCTCGTCAATATGATTGGCCTTGACCAGATCGTCGTTGGTGATATGGCTCCCCATCCAGCTGCCGCCCATCATCGATGGCGGAATTTTGATGATCCGATCGACCTTGGGCAGATAATTCCATACTTGCCGATCGCGTTTAAGTGTTGCGACGTTTCGTTCTTTGGCAGGCTCGAGAATGCGGACCAGAAAATAATCGCGCCCCAGTGACCAGGCTTCCATCTCCAGGGTTCTTTCCCAGTGAGCTGTTCTGACCTGCATTGTGGTGAGGGCATGGGAGGACGCACCCATGTACTGCTGCTCGATTTCGCGGATCAGTGATTGGACATCGAGTGCCAGTGCCGGTAAGGCAAAAAATAACAGCAAGAGACTTGTGGCAAGGTATGCGAGGATTATTCGGCGGCTAGGCTTCAACATGTCTTCTGCCCTCTCCCGTCAAGGTATGCTTTGGCAGGAGTATAACACATTTGGAGGCTGGAGGCTGGAGGCTGGAGGCTGGTGGCTGGTGGCTGGTGGCTGGTGGCTGGTGGCTGGTGGCTGGAG
>JAVVDT010000032.1:0-16290 GCA_032250875.1 Desulfuromonadales bacterium
GCATTTGTGCTCAGCGGCACCCTTCCGTCGTTGTGCATCGTGATCGTGGCGATCGTTTTTGCCAGATGGCTAAGGCTCAGGAGTGTCTCTTAAAAGCTTGCTCGCCGGAACGATCTGGCTCTGTCTCACCCTCTCCTTCGAGTTCGGCTTTGGATTCTTTATTCAGGAGCGTTCGTGGGCCGCAATGCTGGAAGCCTATACGTTCAAGGACGGCAACATCTGGCCGCTGGTACTCGTCGTCACATTTTTCGCGCCGCTGCTTGCCGCTCGCATTCGCGGTATGACATGAACGGTTCAAGTAAAGCTTGCACTACGTTTTCCTTGCATTTAAGAAGGATTTTGTCAGAATGTAGTTCAGCAGAGTAGTCGAACGTTGGTTTCACAAGGAGATGCATGCAATGTATTCTATGGATAACGTGGGCAGGAACACCATCGCCATGGTTCTGGCCGGCGGCAAAGGCGAACGGCTCAGCCCGCTGACCCTGCGTCGCGCCAAACCAGGCGTGGCTTTTGGCGGTAAATACAAGATCATCGACTTCGTTCTCTCCAACCTGTTCAACTCCGGCATCAAGAAAGTCTACATCCTCACCCAGTACCGGGCCTACTCGCTGAACAAGCACATCCGCGAATCCTGGGGCAAATGGACCGGCCTGGGCGAGTTTTACGTCGACATCTCTCCCGAGACCAGCAGCGAAAGCGAGGAGTGGTTCAAAGGCACGGCTGATGCAATCCTGCAATACCTGCGTTTTGTTGAATCGACCGATGCCGAATACGTCGCGGTTTTCGGCGGCGACCATATCTATAAGATGGACGTCACCCAGATGATCAACTTCCACCGCATGAACCGCGCCGATATCACCATTGCCGCCCTCGAGGTGCCGGTAGAAGAAGCCAGCAGATTCGGGGTTTTCTCAGTGGATGAAGAAGCCAGAATCACCGGCTTTGCCGAAAAGCCGGCGGCTCCGGAACGGATCCCGGGACGCGAGACCTGTTTTGCCTCCATGGGCAACTATATCTTCCCGACCCGCAAGCTGATCGAAGTGTTGCTGGAAGGCAAGAAAAACCATGCGGATCTGGATTTTGGCAAGCACGTAATCCCGATGATGCTGGAGAAAGGCGACCGCGTCTTTGCCTACAATTTCAATGACAATCTGATCCCCGGTATGAGGAGCGAAGAACGGGGCTACTGGCGGGACGTAGGAACTCTCGACGCATATTACGAAGCAAATATGGATCTCGTCAAGGTCTCGCCACAATTGAATCTCTACAACTACAGATGGCCAATTTTGACCAACCAGGGCAACCTGCCACCTGCCAAGACAGTTTTTGACGAAGACGACCGCCGTGGCCAGAACCTCGACTCCTATGTCTGTGCCGGCTGTATCACCAGCGGCAGCACGGTTCGGGGCTCGATTCTCGGTCCGCGCTGCAAGATCAACAGCTATAGCCTGGTCGAAGATTCCATCCTCTTTGAAAACGTCACTGTTGGCCGACATGTCAAGATCCGCAAGACAATTATCGACAAGAACGTCGTGATTACAGACGGTTCGGAGATTGGCTATGACCTGGAGGCAGACCGGCGCAAAGGCTACACGGTGACGGAAACCGGGATTGTCGTGGTGCCGCGCATGGACAAGTAGCCACCATTGTGGCAGATGCCAAGTAAATCCCGATAAAATGAGAGCATGAGATCTTTAAACGCTTATGGCCGACCTGTGTGGTTATGCTGCGGCTTGCTTTGTGCCGAATTGGCGGATTTGTGGAATTCCCAAAGACCTTGCTTAACAAAAGGCCTCATGGATAGACTGACAGTCTAGACCAACCTCAGGCTCTTTTTCAATCAGGGCCAGTAGCAGATCATAGCGAGGCAACTCCTGCACCAGAGCACAGTCTGGGTTTCCTCCACCAATGATTAATAACGTCGTAGCTCATGTCGACAATCTTTTCAGCCGCTGCGTTCAAGCCATTAATTGCCCGCCGTTGATTTCAATAACCTGACCCGTCACATAGCCGCTCAAACCTTCGCACGCCAGATAAAGAGCTGTCCCGGCGCAGTCTTCAGCCTCCCCAAGTCTCTGTAACGGAATGCCCGCCTGGGTCTCGGCCAATTTCTCCGGGCTGGAAAACCGTGCGTGGAATGCTGTATCAATAGTGCCGGGAGAGATCGCGTTGACCCTGACATGGCGTTCGGCCAATTCCCTGGCGAGTGAGCGGGTCAGGGTACTGACAAAAGCCTTGGACGCGCTGTAAATCGAAGAGTTCGGGCTACCACCGGTTCGGGCAGAAATGGAACTGACATTGATGATGCAGCCCCCACCTATACGGGTGAAAGCAGGCAAGACTTCGCGGCACGCCGTGACAACCGAGCGGGCATTGAGATTGAAGACACGATCAATAAAATCATCATCCACCTCTTCCAGCCGTCGTCTAGCCACCATGCCACCGGCATTGTTGATAAGAATATCCAGCCGGCCGAAGTGCGCAACCACCTGTGCAATGGTCTCTGCAACGGCCTGGCTTGAATTGAAATCAGCCTGAATTGGCAAGGCGTCACCACCGGCCTGGCGAATTCTGTCGACAAGCGCTGAAACAACTTTGCAATCACTGCTAAAGTGCTGAATACCGACCCTGGCCCCATAACGACCGAAGGCTTCCGCGATTGCGGCCCCAATTCCGCTACCGCCGCCGGTCACCAACACAACCTTGCCGGACAGATCGGTTCTCAATAAACAGGCCTGTTGCTCAGACATGCTCTCCCCCACTTCTATGGTTCATCTTCAAGGACTCTGGATACCGCTTTTTCCCAGCCACGCAGCAACGCGTTTCGTCCTGCCTGGCCAAGTTTAGGGGTAAAGAGAGCATCTCGCTGCCAATTCTTTTGAATATCCTCAAGAGACGCAAAGACACCGAATTGCACCCCGGCGAGATAGGCCGCGCCTAAAGCCGTGGTTTCCGTCACCTGAGGTCGTTCCACCGGAAGGTTCAACAGATCGGCCAGAAACTGCAGAAACCAGTCATTGGCGACCATGCCACCATCGACGCGCAAAGCCTTCATGGCGGCGTCGCTGTCCCCTTGCATAGCCTCCATCAGGTCGTAGGTCTGATAGCCCACCGATTCCAAGGTTGCGCGGACAATCTCTGCAATCCCGGTATCACGGGTCAGTCCAAAAATGGCGCCTCGCGCGTGAGGATCCCAGTGCGGAGCCCCCAGTCCTGTAAAAGCGGGAACCATGTAGACCCCGCGATTGGAATCGAGCCCCTGCGCGAGGCCTTCAACCTCGCCGGCGGAGTTGATCAGTTTCAACCCATCGCGAATCCACTGAATCGCCGCACCTGCGACAAAAATAGAACCCTCAATCGCATAGCTGGTCTTTCCGGCGACACGATATGCAACAGTCGTCAACAGACGGTTCCGGGAACGGAAGGCTTTTTCGCCGGTATTCATCAAAACAAAACAGCCGGTGCCGTAGGTACTCTTGATCATCCCCGGCTCAAGGCAGGCCTGCCCGATCGCAGCGGCCTGTTGATCCCCCGCGATTCCGCCGATCGGAAGGGAGCGACCGAGCAGACCTACATCCGTCGCTCCAAAATCAGCAGTGCAATCCTTGACCTCGGGTAACAGGGCATATGGAATGTTAAACAGATCCAGCAGAGACTTATCCCACTCCTGGGTATGGATATTAAACAGCATGGTCCGCGATGCGTTGGTCGCATCGGTTGCGTGCACTGCACCACCGGTCAGGCGCCAGAGCAGGAAGCTGTCGACTGTTCCAAACGCCAATTCCCCTTTTTCGGCCCTCGCCCTTGCCCCAGCTACATGATCGAGAATCCAGCCCAGCTTGGTTGCTGAAAAATAGGGATCAATCAGCAACCCAGTCCGTTCGGCGACCAGTTCTTCATTCCCCGCAGATATAAGCTCGGCACAACAGGCGGCAGTGCGACGATCCTGCCAGACAATCGCATTGTAAATAGGTTTACCGGTCTGCCGATCCCAGGCCAGCGTTGTTTCGCGCTGGTTGGTGATACCGATACCGACAACCTCATGCCCTGCCATCTCTGCCTGCCGCAGTGACCGGAGACACACCCCGAGCACTGATTGCCATATCTCTTCCGGGTCGTGTTCGACCCATGCATCCTGCGGATAGAGCTGACGAAATTCTTGCTGAGACTGCGCTACACAGTGTCCGCTTGCATCGAAAATCATGGCACGCGAACTGGTCGTTCCCTGATCGATAGCTAGGATATGTCGTCCCTTCATAAATAACCTCCTCTAAACCTTGGCTTGACCATCAAAAGTTCATAATCACTCAATATCGAAAATAGTCAAGCCACAGATTGTTCTAAAGTGAAAATATTTTGCAATTTATTCTTGCAAATCGAACAAGATCTAGTATAAAGAATAAGCCTGCTCCCAATAGAATATACTATCCTCTAGCCGGTCCGGATTCTGGATGAATCAGCGTCAGCGGGAAATTTTATACCTCGTTCAGCAACAGGGATTCGTGGCAATCGAAACCCTGGCGCAAAACTTCAAAGTAACTCCTCAAACAATCCGCCGCGACATAAACACCCTCTGTGACAAACAGTTGCTTACCCGCTTCCACGGCGGCGCCGGGCCCTCATCCAGTATTGAGGGCCTTGAATACTCAACACGCCAAGTCATGCATCTGCCGGAAAAGCGCGGCATCGCTCAATTGACTGCGCAACATATCCCTGACCGGGCATCAATCTTCATCAATATCGGCACAACGACAGAAGAAGTCGCCAAGGCCCTTCAGAACCATAGCAACTTGAGGATTATCACCAACAACCTGAATGTCGCCTCAATTCTGCGCTGTAATCCCAGTTTCGAGATCATTATAGCAGGCGGATCGGTACGACAAAGGGATGGCGGAATTACCGGCGAGGCCACCATCGATTTTATCAGTCAATTTAAGGTCGATTTCGGTATTGTCGGTATCTCCTGCATTGACGTCGACGGTGCCTTGCTCGATTACGACTATCATGAGGTTCGTGTTGCACAGGCCATTATCGCAAATTCCAGAAAAGTCTTTCTGGTCGCAGATCATAGCAAATTCGACCGTTACGCCATGGTCAGACTTGGCAGCATAACGCAGGTTGACGCGCTCTTTACCGACCAATCCCCACCACCGCACCTTGTTTCTATTCTTAAAGAGGCTGGCGTAGACCTGCACATTACAGATTCATCCAATGTCACGAAAAACCATTTAACTGAAGGATCTAACTAAGGGAAGCTGCTACATGGCAATGGTTATTGAGAACGTCACAAAAATGGTCGGTAATGAATGTCATATCAATGATATTTCGCTACAGCTGGAACCGGGAACTTTCAACATCCTGCTCGGACGAACCCTCTCGGGGAAAACCACCATGATGCGACTGATGGCCGGACTCGACAAACCGACGAAAGGACGCATTCTGATGAATGGTCAGGATTTGACCGGTATGTCGGTACGCAAACGTGACGTGGCCATGGTTTATCAGCAGTTCATTAATTACCCCTCGATGACCGTTTACAAAAATATTGCCTCCCCCTTGCGCCTTGCCAATGTCTCAGAGCCCGAAATTGATCGCAGAGTCCATGAAGTTGCCGAGATGTTACATATTGAAAAGCTGCTCGATCGATTGCCGGCAGAGCTCTCGGGCGGTCAGCAGCAACGCACCGCTATTGCCCGAGCGCTGATCAAGGATGCCGAGTTATTACTGTTAGATGAACCGCTGGTCAATCTCGACTATAAATTGCGTGAAGAGCTGCGTACGGAGATGCGTGAAATATTCAAGCGTCGCCAGTCTATTGTGGTTTACGCCACAACCGAACCCCCTGAAGCCTTGGCATTAGGAGGCAATACCGCCGTGCTGTTTGAGGGACGACTTGAGCAGTTCGGTCAGACTGTCGATGTCTATCAACATCCACAATCAACTCGAATTGCCCAAGCCTTTAGTGATCCGGCGATGAATATCGTCAACGGGCGTGTTGATGCTGACAGCCTTCAACTGGGCGGCGCCCGCCAAGTCCAGCTACAGGGCCACCTGAGAGGATTGCATCCCGGAAACTATCGTTTCGGGATGCGCGCCAATCATCTGCAGCTTGAACGTAAAATCGCCACAGACATCGAATTTAACACGAGAATAAATCTCGCAGAGATTAGCGGTTCGGAGACTTTTGTTCACGTCACTCACAATGAAGATCTCTGGACAGTCCAGAAACAGGGGATTCATAACTATAAGATGGAAGAGCAAGTTCATGTATATATCGACCCTGCCCGGCTATACGTCTTCGACCTCGACGGCCGCCTGGTTACTTCTCCTGAAATTATCCCGACGCATCTGACTTAAAGGCAGCATTCATGGCACGCATTGACCTCAAACAATTGGCTCATTCCTATCACCGCAACCCGACCAGCGCAGGCGATTATGCGCTGAACAAAATGAATCTTATCTGGGAAGACGGCCGCGCCTATGCCCTGCTCGGTCCATCCGGGTGCGGCAAAACCACGCTGTTGAACATTATTTCCGGCCTGCTGCGCCCGTCGGAAGGACAAGTTCTGTTTGATGGAAAAGATGTCTCTGCAACGCCGCCTCAGGAGCGTAATATCGCTCAGGTTTTTCAGTTTCCAGTCATTTATGACACCATGAGTGTTTTCGACAATCTGGCCTTCCCTTTGCGCAACCGTAAACATCCCGAGGCCGAAATCCGCAAACGGGTCGAGGAAGTGGCCGAGATGCTCGAATTGCAGGAGGACCTGCATAAGCGTGCGGCCAACCTGAGCGCCGACGCCAAGCAGAAGATCTCTCTTGGCCGTGGCCTGGTGCGGAACGACGTCGCCGCCATCCTGTTTGACGAACCCCTCACTGTCATCGACCCCCATTTAAAACTCCTGCTGCGTCGAAAACTGAAACAAATCCACGCACGTTTTAAACTGACAATGGTTTACGTCACCCACGACCAATTGGAGGCGCTGACCTTTGCCGACCAGGTAGTGGTGATGAATGAGGGCCAGATTTTGCAAATAGGGACGCCTCAGGATCTTTTTGAAAATCCACAACACACCTTTGTCGGCTATTTTATCGGCAGCCCTGGAATGAACTTCCTGCCCTGCCGGATGCAGAATGGCAGAGCCTGTATTGGCGAGTTACGCATCCCCGTCGGCAGCGGAACAGAGCAACTTCAGGGTGACTACGAACTGGGAATCCGCCCCGACTTTCTTGAACTCCATGACAATCAGGTCGCGGGTAGCCACAGGGTGACGATCAAAGAAGTCGAAGACCTGGGGAACTGTAAAATTGTTCGTGTTCAACTGGCCGAGTATAGCCTCAAGGTAAAACTCCCAGAAGGGCGGAATATTCCGATTGAAACCGGCTATCTCGGCTTTCCGCCCGAGTGGATCAGGCTCTACGCCGATGGACGATTACTTGAGCGCAGCACGCAATATCATCCGCAGCGGGGAGTATCAATATGAACAAATGGCAGGACAACAAAGCATGGTTCATGGTCATTCCTGTCTTTCTGGTTGTCGCTGTTTCCGCGATTATCCCCTTGATGACCGTGGTGAATTATTCACTTCAGGACATCTTCGGCCCCGACCAACGCGTCTTCGTCGGCCTTGAGTGGTACAGGGACGCGCTCACCGACTCACGCCTGCATGACGCGCTCGGCCGTCAGTTGCTCTTTTCCAGTCTGGTCTTGCTGATCGAAATTCCGCTTGGCATTCTGATCGCGATGATGATGCCCAAAAAAGGCTGGAGTGCCTCACTCAGTCTGGTGCTGGTTGCACTGCCGTTGCTGATCCCCTGGAATGTTATCGGCACGATCTGGATCATCTTCATGCGCCCGGATATCGGCCTTTTGGGTGCAGCCATTAACGGCATGGGGATCCCCTTCGATCACACGGCTTCGCCCCTTGCTGCCTGGGTAACAGTCATGATGATGGAGGTCTGGCACTGGACGCCTTTGGTGGTTCTGCTGGCCTATGCAGGACTGCAGGCCATCCCTGAGGCTTATTTTCAGGCGGCGCGGATTGACGGTGCTTCGGCCTGGGCCACATTTCGTTACATTCAACTCCCCAAGATGCGCGGGGTACTGACGATAGCGATCCTGCTGCGTTTCATGGACAGCTTCCTGATCTACGCCGAGCCCTTTGTTTTGACCGGTGGTGGCCCCGGGAACTCAACGACTTTCTTGTCAATCTATCTGGTCAAGCAGGCGGTCGGGCAGTTTGACCTGGGTCCAGCCGCGGCATTTTCAATTATCTACTTCCTGATCGTACTGCTCTTCTGCTGGCTGTTCTATCAGGCGCTCTTGAAGGTCGGAACCGGAGACAAGTCATGAAGTTCCAGAAAAGAACCATTGGTCTGATCATTTACTTCGTCCTGTTGATGCTGCCAATCTATTGGATGCTCAACATGTCGCTACGCACCAACGCAGACATCCTCAGCGTCTTCTCTTTCTACCCCAGTGCTCCGACCCTGGATAACTACATAAAAATCTTCACGGATGAATCCTGGTACTCGGGTTATTTGAACAGTTTTTACTATGTCAGCATGAACGTCATAATCTCACTGCTGACTGCATTGCCTGCGGCCTATGCATTTTCGCGTTACAATTTTCTCGGGGACAAGCACCTGTTCTTCTGGCTGCTGACCAATCGAATGGCGCCACCTGCAGTCTTTCTGCTCCCCTTTTTCCAACTCTACTCAACCTTTAACCTGATCGACACCCATTTTGCAGTAGCCCTCTCCCATTGTCTGTTCAACGTACCCCTGGCGGTTTGGGTCTTAGAAGGGTTCATGTCGGGCGTGCCACGTGAAATTGACGAGATGGCCTATATCGACGGCTACAGCTTCCCGCGCTTTTTCCTGACTATTTTCATGCCACTGATCCGTACCGGCATCGGCGTCACCGCGTTTTTCTGTTTCATGTTCTCCTGGGTCGAGCTGCTCCTGGCCAGAACCCTTACAACCACCGCTGCCAAGCCGATCGCCGCAATCATGACGCGTACCGTCAGCGCCTCAGGACTCGATTGGGGTCTGCTCGCTGCCGCTGGGATTTTAACAATTGTACCCGGTGCGCTGGTGATCTGGTTTGTACGCAATCACCTGGCCAAGGGCTTTGCCCTCGGACGGGTTTAAAGAGGTATAGATATGTCTCTGGAGTGGATGGCATGGACAATGCCGACAGCAATTTTCTTCATCACCATCGCCTGCATCCTGGTGGCCATGACAATTTGGCAAGCCAAGGCCCCAAGTGGAGAACGCAAGGGGTTTTTGCCGATTGCGACAACACCTGGGGATCGCCTTTTTGTCGGCCTGCTCGGCACTGCCTATATTCACCTCGCCTGGATCGGGCTGACCACTCTAACCCTCTGGATCGCCTTCGTGATTGCGCTGATCTGGATGATCGTATTGATGCGATGGGGATAAAACTGAACTCAGCAAGAGTTCCTCTTATGCCGGCGCTCAGGGCCTTCGCGCCGACAAGAGACCCGGGTAACCGGGCACAATAACGGGGGTCCACTAGAAGGAGGAAAGATGATGACAGACACAATCCACAGAAAACCATCTCTTGTGGGGCTCATGATCAGCCTCACGACCGTATTGCTGATGTTTTTCACAACATCTGCAAGCGCAGACACGGCGGCTGCAAAAAAGTGGGTCGACAGCGAGTTTCAGCCTTCGACCCTGTCAAAAGCTGAGCAGATGAAAGAAATGGAATGGTTCATCAATGCAGCCAAACCGTTCAAAGGCATGAAAATCAAGGTCGTCTCTGAGACCATTCCAACTCACGAGTACGAATCAAAAGTCCTCGCCAAGGCCTTCCAGGAGATCACCGGCATTGAAGTCACCCACGACCTGATTCAGGAAGGTGACGTTATTGAAAAACTTCAGACCCAGATGCAGTCCGGCGAGAACATCTTTGATGCCTACATCAACGACTCCGACCTGATCGGCACCCACTGGCGCTATGGCTACGTTGTCAACCTGACTGACTGGATGACTGGTGAAGGCAAAGACGTGACCTTGCCAACCCTTGATGTGGATGACTTCATGGGCAAATCGTTTACCACCGCTCCCGATGGCAAGCTCTACCAGCTCCCCGACCAGCAGTTCGCCAACCTCTACTGGTTCCGCTACGACTGGTTCAATCGTCCGGAGCTGAAAAAACAATTTAAAGACCTTTACGGCTACGAACTGGGCGTCCCGGTCAACTGGTCGGCGTATGAGGATATCGCCGAATTCTTCAGCGAGCATGTCCGTGAAATCGACGGCAAAGCAATCTATGGTCACATGGACTACGGCAAAAAAGCTCCCGACCTCGGCTGGCGCTTTACCGACGCCTGGCTGTCAATGGCCGGCGCCGGCGACAAGGGCCTGCCGAACGGCAAACCGGTTGATGAATGGGGTATTCGGGTAGACAAAAATGACCGCCCGGTTGGTTCCAGCGTCAGTCGAGGCGGCGCCACCAACGGCCCGGCGGCAAAATACGCGCTGCGCAAATACATGGATTGGTTGCGCAAATATGCACCTCCCGGCGCTCTCGGCATGGATTTCTACCAATCACTGCCGAGCCTTGCCAAAGGCAATGTCGCACAGCAGATCTTCTGGTACACCGCCTTTACTTCGTCGATGGTTGAAGAAGGCACCGCGGTAGTCAACGCCGATGGCACCCCAAAATGGCGCATGGCGCCATCACCGCACGGACCCTACTGGGAAGAAGGCATGAAGCTTGGTTATCAGGATTGCGGTTCCTGGACCCTGATGAAGAGCACTCCGGTTGACCGGCGCAAAGCAGCCTGGCTGTTTGCCCAGTTTGTCGTTTCCAAAACGGTTTCTCTGAAGAAAGCCCACGTTGGCCTGACGCCGATTCGCGACAGCGACATCCGCGACAAATCGTTCACCGAGCGTGCCCCCAAGCTGGGTGGCCTGGTCGAATTCTATCGCAGCCCGGCACGCGTTGCCTGGACTCCGACCGGCACCAACGTTCCTGATTATCCCAAACTGGCACAACTCTGGTGGCAGAACATCGGCGAAGCAGTTGCCGGTGAGGTGACCGTCGATACGGCCATGGACAACCTTGCCAAGGAGCAGGACAAAGTCCTCATCCGTCTCGCACGGAGCAAGTCTCAGGGTGACAAAGGCCCGGTCATGAACGAAGAAAAGGATGAAGCCTACTGGCTCAATCAGCCCGGAGCGCCCAAGGCGAAACTGGCCAACGAAAAGCCAAAAGGTGAGACCGTCAATTACGATGACCTCATCAAAGCCTGGCGTGAAGGTAAAGTTAAGTAAGCGCAATAAGCCTCTGCAGGGATAAGATTTTTTACCTCTGTGACATACATTCATCACAACCTTCAGGGGACAGGGTCACAAGCCCTGGCCCCTGACTTTATCTTGACCACTTTAGTGGGGAGGCGAGCGTGAGCAGAGAGCAACATATCCAACAATTGAGAGATGGCAGCATTTTTGACCTGCTCGTCATCGGTGGCGGCGCAACCGGTTGCGGGGTCGCCCTGGATGCAGCAAGCCGGGGCTTGAAGGTGGCACTGGTTGAAAAGAATGATTTCGCTGAGGGCACCAGCAGCCGCAGCACCAAGCTGGTGCATGGCGGGGTGCGTTATCTGGAGATGGCCATAAAAAAACTGGACCGGGTGCAGTACAACCTGGTCAAGGATGGTCTCCACGAACGAGGGCTCTTACTAAAAAACGCACGTCACCTGTCAAACCGTTTGCCCCTGATCACTCCGCTCTATAAATGGCTCGACGTTCCCTATGTTTTTTCAGGTCTTAAACTCTACGACCTCCTCTCCGGCAAACAGAATATCGGCCACAGTCGACTGTTGAGCCGCAAGGAAGCTCTGCGGCGCTTTCCCAGGCTGAAGGCCGAAGGGCTTAAAGCCGGGATCCTCTATTATGACGGCCAATTTCACGATTCCCGCATGGCACTGTCACTGGCATTAACTGCAGAGCAGTATGGCGCGACAATTGCCAACCATGTTGCCGTTTCTGGGTTATGCAAAGTGGAGGGGAGAATTACCGGCGCGGAGTTGACAGATTCTTTGACCGGAGAATTCTGGCAGTTAACAGCCAAGGGTGTTATCAACGCGACCGGGCCATTTGTCGACCGAATAAGGGTGATGGACAACCCGACGGCAGCAAGGATACTTTCTGCAAGCACCGGTATTCACATCGTGATGGACAAAGATTTTGCACCGCCCGAGACTGGCCTAATGATCCCGGAGACAGAAGATGGCCGGGTTTTATTCGTGCTGCCCTGGGAGGGCCACGCTCTGGTTGGTACCACCGACGAGCCCGCGGAGATCACCGAGCACCCGAAACCACTTGAGGCGGAAGTTGACTACCTGCTGCGCCACGTCACCCGTTACTTTAACCTGCAGGTCAGTAAATCAGATATCAAGGCAGTCTGGTCGGGCTTGAGACCGCTGGTCTCGGACCCCAGGGCTGCCGACACGGCCGAACTGGCGCGCGACCATGTGATTGAGGAAAGTGGAAGCGGTTTACTGACCATTGCCGGTGGCAAATGGACCACGTACCGGAAGATGGCCCTTGATACTGTAGATCACGCCTTGAAACAGTTCAGCTTGTCTGCTCCGAAACCAACCTGTCAGACAGCCAACCTGCCGATACTCGGCAGTGCCGGCTATGACGCTAATGGCGATCTTGAACTGAGCAAAAAATACGGTTTTGACGCAGACGTTGCTTCCTACCTGAACAGGACCTACGGTGACCAGGCTGAGAAGGTGGCTAAACTGGCTGAGGGGGGGGTCGGCAAACGTCTGGTCAAGAATCACCCTGTTCTGGAATCGGAAGTCTTGTATGCGACGCGTTATGAATTGGCCGAACGGGTTATCGATGTTCTCGCCAGACGAATGCCGCTGGCACTCCTGGATACTGAAGCAGCAAAACAGGCGGCACCCAGAGTACTTGAAATCATGGCAGAAGAGTTGGGTTGGGATCAACGTCGCTGTGAAGAAGAGGCTTTCTTAACTGAGCAGAGGTTATCTGAGGCACTTTAGTTGCGGATAGCTTGTTACACACGCAAAAGCTTTTCCTGCTTCCGCACTTCTCGCTTCCAACTTCCTGCTCCAGAGCAGCAGAAAACCCATGACACAAGCCGTCCTTTTGTGTATAAAATCACCACCGCGAAACAAGCGACATCGTAACTATTCAGTTCCCTGATTCAACGGCACAGCATGTGGGCTGCAGCTGTTGCTTTTAGGGAAGTTAAGTGACAACGTTGGACGCAGGCAATGGCTGCAGACCACATGCACTCGTTTCTGTGCTGAATCGTTACATGACATCAATCTTAAAGGAATTTTCTCATGTACAGCTGTGCAGACCTGAAAAAAGGTATCAAACTGATGATCGACAATGAGCCACACGTGATTGTGCAGTTTGATTTCACCAAGCCCGGCAAAGGCCAGGCTCTTTATAAATGCAAGCTGCGCAACATGATCACCGGCGCCCTTTTCGACCGCACGTATCGCTCCGGTGAAAGCTTCGAGCCCGCCAGACTGGAAGAGCGCGACATGCAGTACCTGTACCGTGACGAAACCGGTTACGTGTTCATGGACCAGAAAACATACGAGCAGACCTCGATCAGCGAAGACGTCCTGGGTGATGACCACTATTTCCTGGTCGACAACATGGAAGTCAAAGTTCTCACCCATAACGAACGTGGCATCGGCGTGACCCTGCCGAACTTCGTCAACCTGCGCGTCACTCAGTCCGACCCCTGGGTCAAGGGCGATACTGCGGCTGGGAACAACAAACCGGCTACGCTGGAAAGCGGCTACACCCTGCAGGTGCCCTCTTTCGTCGAACAAGGCGCCCTGATCCAGATCGATACGCGCACCGGTGAATATGTGACCCGCGTCAAGGAGTAGTCACGGCCGGATAGCTGGATTTAAAAACGTCCGTCAGCGGACGTTTTTTTTTAAACTTTTACATGCCTGCTTCGTCTAAAAGCATTGTACCTGAAACTTACGAGATGGCCAGATACGGAAAACAATCGCAGAAAGTCGCAAAACATGCTGGACAAGCGGAGAAAATCCGACGACACCCTGAACAATCGATGCGCCTGGCTCTGCCTTGGCCTCATCTTCCTGTTGCTCGCCGCCTGTACTCCGACAGCCAACTATCAGGCATCAGCCATTCAACCGACGGGAAGATTCTCCGCAAGTGGACAAACGCAACTGCCGGTACAGTGGTGGAGCGTTTTCGACGATCCGACCCTAGACCGTCTGATCACTCGCGCCCTGGCTGATAACTTCAGCCTGCAGAGCGCCTGGGACCGTCTCGAACAGGCCCGGGCTGTGGCACGCAGGGCCGGTGCCGATCTGATCCCGCAACTCAATGGCGAAGCCGGGGGCAGTAGCAGCAGCTCACACATCGATTCCCGCAGCAACACGTCACAGAATTTCAACCTCGGATTGGTGGCAAGTTACGAAATCGACCTGTGGGGACGCATTCGCTCCACCAGCGAGGCTGCCGAGCTCGATGCACTGGCCAGCCGGGAGCTTTTACAGACAGCGGCCCTGACACTGTCTGCCCAGGTTGCGACCACCTGGTTCCAATTGGTGGAACAACGGGGCCAGATCGAGATCCTCGAACAGCAACAGCGTACCAACGAACAGTCCCTCGAACTGATCAGCCTGCAGTTCCGCGCCGGCCAGGTCGGTATCGCCGATCTTTTGCAACAACGTCAGGTGGTTGAAAGCCGGCGCGGCGAACGTGCCCTGGCTGCCGGCCGCGCGCAGGTCTTGCAGAACCTGCTGGCGACGCTCCTTGGCGTAGCACCCGACCAGGCACCGCAGTTCGCCGCAAGCACGTTCGGCGAACTGCCGCCGCTGCCGGCAACCGGGCTGCAGAGCCGCCTGCTGGAACAACGCCCGGACGTGCGCGCCGCATGGCTGCGGCTACAGGCGGCCGACCAACGGATCGCCGCAGCGGTAGCCGATCGTTTCCCCCGTCTCAGCCTGACCGGACGAGCCAGCAGCACAGACGAGCAAATTGAAAATCTTTTCGACGACTGGCTGGCCTCTCTTGGCGCCAACCTGGTGGCGCCATTAATAGATGGCGGTCGCCGCCGTGCTGAGGTCGAGCGCAGCCAGGCGGTGGCAGCAGAGGCTTTCCATAATTACGGTCAGTCGGTTCTCGAGGCATTGGCCGAGGTTGAAAATGCTTTGATCCTGGAGCAGAGACAACAGGAGTATCTCACCAGCATCGACCGCCAGCTGGAACTTTCTGTTCAGGCCACCGGGCGCATCCGCGACCGTTATCTCAATGGTGCCGTTGATTACCAGCGGGTTCTCAGTGCGCTGCTGTCCAATCAGCTTTTGCAGCGCACCCAACTAACGGCCAGACGCGAACTCTTTGTCAACCGCATCGACCTGTGCCGGGCTCTGGCCGGCGGCTGGGAGATGTCACGGCAGCTCGAGCAACCGACCTTGCGAGGCAAATAAACAGCATGTGCCCTGATCAGCACCAACAACCGCAACTTTCCCCATCTGCACAGAACAGCAGAGCCGCGTTACTGAGACTTCTGTTACCGATCCTTGTGATCATCTGCGCCGCGGCTGTCGTCTTCTGGATGATTCAGTCCGGACCCAAAGCCAAGCCGCGGGCCAAGGTTCGCAATGCCGCCGTCGTGGATGTGCGACCAGTTGAATTAGGCCGACAAACCACAACTGTCAGCGTTATGGGTACGGTCATGCCGAAGCGCGAAGTTGTTCTCAAGCCGCAGGTCAGCGGCACGATAATCAGTGTCAGCGACAAACTGATCCCGGGTGGTCGCTTTGAGAAAAACGAGCAGCTGCTCAGCATCGATCCAAGGGACTATCAGCTCGCGGTGAAACAGCTCGCCAGCGAAGTGGCCAGGGTTAAAGCAGACCAGCAGATCGAGTTGGGACGGCAACGCATCGCCCAAAAAGAATATGAGCTGCTCGGTGAAACGGTCAGTGCGGAGGAAAAAGCCCTGATGCTGCGTGAACCGCAGCTTGCGAATCTGCGGGCCATCCTGGACGGCACCAGTGCTCGCCTGGAGCAGGCGCAGCTTGATCTGAAGAGGACTGTTATCAAAGCGCCGTTCAACGCTATGGTCATATCCCGCGAAGTCAATCTCGGTGCCAGCGTTTCACCAGGCACCACCCTGGCAACGCTGGTCGGCAGCGATAGCTACTGGATCGAGGCGCCGATTCCGGCTGGCCTGCTGCAATGGATCGACACCGGACGAAATAACGGTGCAAAAGATTCACC
>JAVVDT010000330.1:0-1780 GCA_032250875.1 Desulfuromonadales bacterium
ATGCCGCCGGGGATGGGATTGCAGTTCATTGAAATCTCCCTCAGCGATATCGATGCGATCAGGGAATATCTCAGCGGCGGAAGATTGATCGCCTCCTGGTAGGTCGCAAGAGCCCCAGAAATTGGCCGGCTGAATCTCAGGTTGCCTCTTGCGCTGTATCATCACCGGCTTCCAATCGCTTGCGCAGAGTGTTCCGGCTGATGCCCAGCAATTTTGCCGCGGCAACCTGGTTGTTGTCATGGTGAATCATGGCCAGGTCGACGAGGTGCTGCTCCAGCTTTGAGCTGAGCAGACGGAAAATATTGCCTGAATGGTTGATGCACAATTGCGGAAAAGCTTTCTTTATATATTCTCTGAAAAGGTCTAATTCGTTGCTCTCGCCAAAGCCCTGTTGGGTTTTCTCTTGATGGAGTTGGCTGAAGTCGTCAGGTTGCAATACCTCACCGGTTGTAAATACCACCGCTGCACTGATGGCGTTTTTTAACTCCCTGATATTCCCCTGCCAATGCAGTGATGACAGGAACTGTAAGGTTTCCGGTGTAACACGGAGGTTTTTCTTGCCGTACTTGGTCGCGTTCTGCCTGACAAACAGATCGATCAGCAGCGGAATATCCTTTTGCCTCTCCCGCAAAGGCGGTATATGGAAACTGACAACCTGTAGGCGATAGAACAAGTCAAGCCTGAACCTGCCCTTGTTGACTTCATCCTGCAGATTACGGTTGGCCGCGGCAATAATGCGGACATCTGAGTGAATCTCTTCATTGCCGCCAACACGCTGGAAGGACATGTTCTCCAGAACGCGCAGTAACTTGCTCTGGTTGAGCAGGCTCATCTCGGAAATCTCGTCGAGAAACAGGGTGCCGCCGTTGCACTGCTCGAATTTGCCGATGCGGCGCGTGTGCGCATCCGTAAAGGCCCCTTTCTCATGACCGAACAGCTCGCTTTCAAGCAGATTCTCGGGCATTGCTGCACAGTTGACGGCGAGAAACGATCGATGCTTCCTGGCTGAATTGGTATAAATGGCGCGTGCCAGAAGCTCCTTGCCTGTGCCGCTCTCACCTTCAATCAAGACCGTCTCGTCCGAGGTCGCAACCCTGCCGATCTTTTTCCAGATCTCCATCATCTGTGGTGATGAACCGATCATGATGTCTTCATCGGGCAAATTGTCAAAAATCTCGGAGGGCTCACGGGAGAATTTGACTTTGCGGCTCAACAGGTTTGTGGCCAATCCCTTGGATACGACTTCTTGTACTTCGAGGATGTTGAACGGTTTTGCGAGATAGTCAAAAGCACCGAATTTCATCGCTTCGATGGCATTCTGGGTGGTGTTGTAGCCTGTCGCGATGATCACGGAGATCTTGCTGTCAATCTGTTTGGCTTCTTTCAGGATTTCCAGACCCGATTTCCCCGGCAGATTGATATCGACAATGGCAACATTGGGGCGATGCTCTCTGATAATGTTCAGCCCGGATTCGCTATCTGTCGCCAGGAAGATCTCAAAGCTCTGATCTTCGAAGATGCCTTTAAGAACGTCACGGATAACCGGATCGTCGTCAATAATCAATAGTTTAGCTGCCATTAATGCTTTCCGTTCTGGGTTGCCGGCAATAGTCGAGTTTGTGCTGAAATAACGACCTTGTCTTGCTTGGTTTCTGATTGCTTGGGAGTTATCAGATACTATCAATGTGATGTATAAATATCAAGGTCCTGTTCTTTTTCAGTCTTGGCGAACAGCTTCCTGGGGCAGCATGCCATGACATGCATCAAAACAAAGCCCCGC
>JAVVDT010000331.1:0-1776 GCA_032250875.1 Desulfuromonadales bacterium
ATATTGATTCTTCGCATATTGATACCTATATGTATAAGGCAATTCTAGTTAGGGCTTCCTGAACGTTGCTCAACATGTTGAAATTACTTGTTTTTATTGACGCTTTTGCGCTAAAATGTGCAAGGAAATCAGATGGTTGCCTTAAAAACCCTTGCACATAACGGTTGCCAAATGTATCGAAAAACGCCTGAGGGCCAACTCGCTTTCGAGGACTTCTACCTGCCGTTCGGCGGTAAGCTCAGCGGTGCCAATCGCTGGGTTCGTCTCTCCGGTATCATCCCCTGGGATCTGGCCGAATCCTTTTACTCGGAGCAGTTCTCCCAGAGCCCCCAGGGGCCATCAGCCAAACCCGCACGGCTGGCGCTTGGTGCTTTGATCATCAAGGAACGCCTTGGCGTCAGTGATGAGGAAGCCGTCGAGCAGATCCGCGAGAACCCCTATCTTCAGTACTTCTTGGGGTTTCACGAGTTTAGCGATCAAGCGCCTTTCGATCCATCGATGTATGTTCACTTTCGCAAGCGCTTCAGCCTGGAACAGCTCGGCCAGATCAATGAAGCGATTGTCAAGGCAGAAGAGACCTCCGAACAGACTGAGGAGTCTTCCGGGTCTGACGATGATGACGACACCAACAGCAACACCCCATCAAGCGGCAACCAGGGCAAGCTGCTGATCGATGCGACCTGCGCCCCGGCAGATATCCGTTATCCGACCGACATCAGCCTGGTCAATGAGGCCCGGGAAAAGAGCGAGCAGATCATCGACACCCTGTTCGAGCCGCTCAAGGGGTCATGCCCAAAGCCACGCACCTATCGGCAGAAGGCCCGTCGTCTGTTTGTTGCCTACACAAAAACCCGCAAGCGTTCGGCACGCCAGAGGCGTAAGGCGTTGGGACAGCAACTGCGTTTTCTGGGACGCAATCTCAAGACCATTGCCCAGTTGGCCGAGCAGGCGCCGCTGACGCATCTCGATCGCCGTCAGTACCGCAATATGCTGGTGATTCATGAACTTTACCGCCAGCAGCAGTGGATGTTTGAGAACCGCTGCCAGCGCATCAGCGGTCGGATTGTCAGCATCAGCCAACCCCATATCCGGCCCATCGTGCGGGGCAAAGCGTCTGCGCCGGTAGAGTTCGGCGCCAAGCTCTCTGCCAGCGTGGTCGACGGCGCTGTGTTTCTCGACCGGCTGGATTGGGACCCCTATAACGAGTCAGGCGATCTGGTCGCACACGTCGAGGCCTACAAACAGCGCTTCGGCTGTTATCCGGAATCCGTGCATTGCGACAAAATCTATCGGACCCGTGAGAACCGCACGTTTTGCAAGGAACACAACATCCGGATGTCCGGGCCTGCCCTGGGGCGTCCACCGAAACAAACGGCAGAGAACGGGCAGGAGCTGCGGGACAAAAAGCAGCAACGGCGGCAGGACGAAATCGACCGGATTCCCATTGAAGGCAAATTCGGCCAAGGCAAGCGCCGCTTCAGTCTGGATCGCATCATGGCCAAGTTGCCGGAGACCAGCGAAACGGTCATAGCAACCATCTTTATCGTGATGAATCTGGAAAGATGGCTGAAGAAGCTATTTTTTGCCCTCATTCTCTGGCGGTGGCCTGCGCGAAAACAGCATCTGAATGTTCTCTGGAGCGAGATTGCCCTCAGATGCCAGAATTTGCTGCTGAACGTGTCGTCGCTACCGCTGCGGATTTATTGTCACAGAGCATAAGCCGTGGTGGTGACCGGCTTGAAAATAATTGTTCAGGAAACCCTATTTACAAAATAA
>JAVVDT010000332.1:0-1767 GCA_032250875.1 Desulfuromonadales bacterium
GTTAGCCGATGAAAAGGTCAAGCCAGGCGGAACCAAAGTCCGCTGTTCCAAGTGCAAAGAGGTTTTTACCGTAATTCCGCCCGAGCCGGAACCTTTTGAGGACACCGTTGATTTCGACTCTTCCAACATGGAAAAAATAACCGGGGACCTTCCTGACGGCGTCGCTCCGGATTCTGATCGTCTGCAGGCATCCTTTCCACAACAGGAAGAGCAGCCGACCTCGCCGGCAGAATCGCATACCAGCCAGACTCCCGATACGAGTAAACAAGCAGACAGCGATGAGCTTGACTTCAGTTCGCTCGAATCGGAAATGGCTAAAGATACCGGATCGAATGATGAGCTTGCTGACAACTTCTTCTTCGCCGACACCACTCAACCCGCGGAGGCGACTTTTGACAAAGCAGGCGAAGACCGCACATCGGCAGGCGCGGATTTCTCGGTAGGTGACGTTCCTGCAGCAGATCATACTGATGAGAAACCCACTGATTTCAGCGTTTCCTTTGCAGAGACCAAAGAGCCTGACGGCCCCCTCAATTTTGATTTCAGTGAAGACGAAGAGTCCGATTCTGAGACCACAGAGAGGATTGAAACAGATTTTTCCACAGAAGAATCAACGAAGCCCTCTGAATTTTCATTTACGGGTTCCGTGGAAGAATCGCAACAGCAGGATGGACCCGGAGAGTTTGCTTTCGAAGACGAGGGCGACGACAGCGCCTATAGTTTCGATCAGGCTGAAGAGGAGGCAACTCCAGCGGTAACACAAAAGTACAGTGAACCGGGAGAGTTCTCCTTCGATGATGACGATTCCGTCTCTGCCTGGAGTGAGGAACCTGCTGACGACGAAACTTCTTTCAGTTTTGAAGAAGCCGGATTCGATTCCGACATTGCTCCGGCAACAAGCTCGGCATCCGCTTCTGATGCAGAAGGATTACAGTTCGGCGAAATCGACTTTGCCAGCGAGGATGAAAGCGGCGCATCCAGTTTCCAAAGTAATGACGATTTTCCCAAGTCAACCATGCCACTGGAGATGGAGACCGAGGCTTCCAGCCGCAGCCAGAGCAGCCCCTCCCCTTCTCCACGCAATGATGATGACATACCGCTTCCGCCACCACCGCCTGCAGCAAAGAAAAGTTCTTTGTCGCGTATTCTGGTACTGCTGGTTCTCTTGCTGCTCATCCTGGGCGGAGCAGCGGGCTATCTTTTCATGCAGGAAGGTTCTCTCAACCTGAACACGATTACCCGATATTTGCCATTTTTACAGGAATATATTGGCGAACCCCCTGTCAGCTCACCAGGGGATCGCATCGGCATTACTATCATCGACAGCTCTTATGTGAACGGTCAGGCCGGGCAAATGCTGGTAATCCAGGGAGCGGCTGTCAATAATCACTCAACAACCCGTTCGGCGATCACGGTGAAAGGTGTTCTGCTCGACGCCACAGGGCAACCGCTTCTTCAGCAAACGGTCTTCTGCGGCAACAAACTTGATAACAGCGCACTGAAGTCCATGTCTTTCGCCGCCATTGAAGAGGCGATGAATAACCAGTTTGGTGATGGCCTTTCAAATATGAATGTCTCTGCGGGAGCGACCATTCCCTTTACCATCGTTTTCCGCAATCTGCCGACAGGCATTGCCAGTATCAATGTCGAGGTTGTGGATTCGAAACCCGGAGCAAGCTAGTTTTCGTCTGGAAACGGCCCTTTTCCGCAATCTCTGCGTCAATCGGCGGATTTGATTGTGCGGCGTAAAGGACTACGCCTCCGCTC
>JAVVDT010000333.1:0-1705 GCA_032250875.1 Desulfuromonadales bacterium
CTTGAAGACCGCCCGCAGGTACAAAAAGGTGACCAACGGTAAAGAGCTGTTCGGCAGGCTTGATCCGGGCGTTGCCTATGGCAAGTGTCCTCGGCTCAAGGAACTTTTGGACAAAATGCTGGAGTTGGCTGAAGCGGCGGGATAGAGGGGATTGAAGATCCTGTGAAACGCGCTGGTGTCAGGCTTGACATACATACTGATGGAAAAAACACTTATTGTATGATTGTCAAGCCTGAACCCAATTTATTGCGAAACTTGGCCTGAGGCTCGGTCGAAAGATGACCGGACTGAGTCACGCGGCCAGTCGCATTGAGCAACGATCAAGATGCGATGAAGCGTTGAAAGGACGGCTTCAACAGACAGAAAAACTGCTTGATAAGTATGTTTCTCATGCCCTCCTCGTGACCCCTCCTCGACACCCCATTTACGGGGATGACAACCCTTGGCCGACAGGTGAACAGTCACGATTTTTCGCTGTTTCTTGACAACCAATCCTCCTTACATTAATGTTAAAAAGTAAGGAATATTTCGGGAGGATACCATGAAATCGACTGTCACAGCCAAGCATCAGACGACCATTCCAAAGGAGGTGCGAGAAAAACTTGGCATCTCCGTCCATGACGCACTGGAATGGGTTGTCGACAACGGTAAGGTTATCGTATTTCCCGTGCACAATGAATTTTTCCGTCATCGGGGGAGCGTTAAGGTCGGAACAGGCGATGTGGCCGCAGATATCGAGGCGGCTCGCGAAAGACGCATGGAGAAGTATCGATGAAAAGGTTCATTCTCGACACCAACGCTCTCATCTCCTTTGTCACCGATCGCAACCTCGCTCAGCAGGAAGAGGTGGCCCAGCTCTTAGAGGCCGCTTCCCGGCTGAAATGCCTCATGATCTGCCCACAGCACGTTTTGCACGAATTCGTTTTTGTCATGGATAAGGTCTACAACCAGTCCAGAGATTCCATTAACGGTATGATCCGCGATTTCATCGACTTGCCGGGAATCCAAGTGCAGCACGAGATCGACTTCAGCACTCTGCTTAACCTCTGGCCCCAAGCCATTAGCGATTACGGTGATGCCATTGTTGCCGCAATCGGCAAGAATGCCAAAGGGGCCCAGATCGTCACCTTTGACGCTAAATTCAAAACTGGCCTGAAAAAGATAGGTCTCCCGGTATTTTCAGGCGATTGGCAGTAAGTTCTGGTGGGAACGCTGCGGCGTCTGCCCGGCAAAGGGGTCAGGCAAAGGCTCAGGCTTTTAAGGTTGCAAGTTGAAGCGGCACAAATAACTGTAGGGCCTTTGAACGCCAAATTCCTATCAACCTGCTGGCTGTTGCTTTTCCAAACCGATCATATTCCTCAAGATCTTTAGCGAAAAGCGCTTCCGGCAAGCAGCGGCGAAGGGGTTATCCTTCTATCGGAATGTCGAGCGGGAGGGAGTCGAACTGTGAATCCTGAGAGCGACAAGTATCTCGTCAAGGCCGAACATGCCTTGCAAGTCGCCGAGGATCTCATGGCGGCCGGTCATCTTCCCGACGCCGCCAGCAAGATCTATTACGCCATGTTTTCTGCTGCCCAGGCCGTGCTCAAAGCCGACCCTATGCCGTTGGCTTCGTCGCCTTAACGTCCCTAGTGTCCTGTGCGGTTAGTTCGCCGCACTCATTGCAAGGGATTTTGGTTCCTGGCAAGGCGCGGCGACGCAGGCC
>JAVVDT010000334.1:0-1703 GCA_032250875.1 Desulfuromonadales bacterium
CGGCGCAATCGAGCTGTGGTGCGTGAATCGGGCACCGACTTCAGCCAGCTCGGCGACCAGCTCCGGCGCCTTACTGGCCAATTGCTGCATGTAGCGGCTGTAACGGGCATGCAGGATACGACCGGGAACGCGCTGCCCCACGCTGATGCCATCGGCCACCATCTCGGGCCGTTTGCGCAGCATCTCCGCGCTGACTTCGTAATCCTGTATGAGTGCCGGTGCCGGGCCTTTTTCGCGTGCCAGCTGCAATGCCTGCCGCCAGCCTGCCAGGGCCATCTGCAGTGTCACCTCTTCAGTAAAAGCCACAGCCTCGGCGTCACCGTATTTCATGCCGAGCAGGGTGATGGTCGAACCGAGTCCCAGGTAGCCCATGCCATGGCGACGCTTGCCAAAGATTTCGTCACGCTGCTGTTGCAGCGGCAGACCGTTGATCTCCACCACGTTGTCGAGCATACGTGTGAAGACGGCAACGACCTCCTGGAAATGATCCCAGTTGAAACGTGCGTCGGCAGTGAAAGGCTGCTCGACAAAACGCGTCAGGTTGATCGAACCCAGCAGGCAGGAGCCATAGGGCGGCAAGGGCTGCTCGCCGCATGGGTTGGTGGCCCGGATCTCTTCGCAGAACCAGTTATTGTTCATCTCATTGACCTTGTCGATCAGGATGAAGCCGGGTTCGGCGAAATCGTAGGTGGAGGCCATGATCACGTTCCACAACTGCTTGGCGCGGATGGTGCGGTAGACCTTGCAGGCCACTTCACCGACGCTGTTCTGCACGTAGTCCTGCTTGACCGGCCAGTCTTTCCAGATGACCTGGGCAGGATCCTGCAGATCCAGCCCGTCGCGCTCCAGCTCCTTGGCGGTCAGGGGGAAGCAGAGCGGCCAATCCGAATCCTGCTTGACCGCCTCGACGAATTCGTCGGTGATCAGCAGCGACAGGTTGAACTGGCGCAAACGGGCGTTCTCGCGCTTGACTTTGATGAAATCGAGAACGTCTGGATGGGAGATGTCGAAGGTCGCCATCTGGGCGCCACGCCGACCGCCGGCCGAAGCAACGGTACGGCACATGCTGTCGTAGATGTCCATGAACGACAGCGGCCCGGAGGTGTTGGCTCCGGCGCCGTTGACGAAGGCATTGCGCGGCCGCAGCGTTGAAAAATCGTAACCGATGCCGCACCCCGCTTTGAGCGTCAGACCGGCTTCATGCACCTTGCCGAGGATATCATCCATCGAATCCACGATAGTCGCCGAGACCGTGCAGTTTATGGTCGAGGTTGCCGGCTTGTGCCCAAGTGCACCGGCGTTGGACGTGATGCGTCCGGCCGGGATGGCGCCGTTTTCCAGCGCCCACAGAAATCGTTCGAACCAGTGGTGTTGTTGCTTTTCGTCTGCTTCAACCGCTGCAAGCGCCCTGGCGACACGCTCAAAGGTTGCGTGCAGGTCGGCATCGATCGGTCTCCCCGTTGCATCCTTGAGCCGATACTTGCTGTCCCAGATATCCTGTGAGGCCTCCTGCCACGGAATTTCTGTCTGCTCATCGATTTTCTTGATCACGTTTCCAGCCATCGCTACCCTATCCCCTTTGATCCGCTCCGACCCTGTCCGGGCGGATAGAACCATAAATACATGCTAGCAACCTGTCGGACTATCCATGAGTCGGCTGCAAATCCGGCTGTTTGGCCCATATTTCAGCTCCTTTTTGGTCC
>JAVVDT010000335.1:0-1621 GCA_032250875.1 Desulfuromonadales bacterium
ATTTTGGCCTTGAGCTTCATTGGCAGTCTCCTGATGATTATTTGGCGTAGTAACCTAATAATATCATATAGTTGCCTTTGAAGCTCGACTTTTTAACTCAACGCCACTATATGCGAAAAACTGAATCTACTTTTGCAAGAGGCTGATAATGACAGATAAACCTTGAGCAATTACTGATATTTTTCGACAATATCAAAGCAGAATGCCTACTGCGCGGAAATGCATTGCCGTGATAGGATGCGACTTGGTTTCGTAGTCACTGCAAACATCGAGACTAATACGATTATCAGTTGCAGTTATTGAAAAGCACAAATCTGCAAAGCTGCCACCCATTACACTTTATAATGAGGTCTTAAGTATGTCGCTGTCTGACAAAAAGCCCCAGGACGCTAACTCGACCCCGCAACGCCGCATCACTGACAGAAAAATCCAGAAACAAATGCTGACGATCAAAGACGTCGCCAAGCTCCTCCATCAGCGAAGCCGAATCAGCGATGAGCAGTACGAAATGATCCTCAAACGCGGCGAAGCTCAGGCAGCGCGACTCAATAGCCACCTCCGTCCGAATCAGGCCCAAAAAGATGCCTATCTCGCGGAGCTGGCTTCTCCAGCCCAGGTGATCACCTCCTTCAGTCTGGAAATCCCCGCTACCCAGAAGAAACTGACCGAAGACGCCATTACCGAGTTGATCGCCCAGGCAGCAGGTTTCGAATATATCAAGATCGACCCCCTCAAACTGGAACTTGATGTCGTCACCGACCAGATTCCCAGAGCCTTTGCCCTGAAGAATCTGGTGGTACCCATTGATGAAAAAGAAGGTGTGGTGACCATTGCCGTGGCCGATCCTTTCAATATCCGCCCAATCGAAGACCTGCAACATGCTCTGGGCATTCAGATCAAGCGAATCCTGGCCTCTCGTAGCGACATCCTTAAAATTCTCGAGGAATTTTTCGGATTTCAGGCGTCAGTGCGGGCTGCACAGGTCGGTATGGGGATCGGCTCGGAATTATCCAACCTTGAGCAACTGTTTAAAATGCGCGGCCGCGACGAAATTGAAAGCAGCGACCAGCACATCATTTCGGCCGTTGAATTTCTCCTGAAATATGCTTTCGACCAACGCGCCAGCGATATCCATATCGAACCGAAGCGGGATAAATCGATGATCCGTTTCCGCGTTGACGGGATTCTGCACAACATTCACACCGTGCCGATGAACCTTCACCCGGCGATCGTCTCAAGATTGAAATTGCTGGCGCGTCTCGACGTCGCCGAGAAACGTCGCCCACAGGACGGTCGTATCAAAACCCAGCATTTGACCAAAGATATCGAGCTGCGTGTCTCGACCCTGCCGGTCGCCTTCGGCGAAAAAGTGGTTATTCGTATCTTCGATCCGGAAATCCTCATGCAGAAGCTCGACCGTATCGGCTTTTACCCGCGTGAATACCAGCTTTACAGTACCTTTATCAGAAAACCCAACGGTATCGTTCTGGTCACCGGACCCACGGGCAGCGGCAAGACCACAACACTTTACTCATCATTGAAGACCATTTCGTCACCGGAAATCAACATTGTCACAGTGGAAGATCCAATCGAGATGGTCATGGAAGATTTCAACCAGGTC
>JAVVDT010000336.1:0-1572 GCA_032250875.1 Desulfuromonadales bacterium
AGCTAAAGGCGCGCCTTGCTGACCCGCCAAATTCCTGCGCAATCTTGCGAAATCCTATAGGTTACAGGGCACTAGATCAGTTCTCACGAAATGTTTTTCGAAATACTCCGGCTGCATTTGCACAAGATCCCATGGCCTTGATCCTGGCCCAGGAAGCTGTTGGCGCAGGGGCTCAGAATTCGCTCTCGGCGGCGGAGCGTGGGTTCCTTTTCCTGCCATTCATGCACAGTGAGTCGAGACAGATCCACATAGTGGCAGAGAGACTGTATCGCGAGTTGGGTTCAGAGCACAGCTATCAATTTGAGCTGAAGCATAAAGCCATAATTGACCGCTTCGGGCGTTATCCCCACCGAAATAAGATTCTCGGACGCGTCTCTACCGCCGAAGAAATCGAGTTCCTGAAGCAGCCGGGATCGAGTTTCTGAATTTATATTGGCGTGACGCGGCTTAAATACTCAAGCGGACCGGGTGAAGCATGGGCGGTTCGCGTAAAGGTTCCTTCACTCGTGAAAAAAACCAGATCCAGCCCGTTTACCTTGGTCCGCTAGCGTAGGTACATTCATTAGGAGGCTTCTCGATGATTGCAGTAATCTTCGAAGTTTGGCCAACCGACGGAAGATCCGTCGAATACTTCGATCTGGCAGCTTGCCTGCGGGAAGATCTGGCGAAAATTGATGGTTTCATATCAATCGAACGCTTCGAGAGCCTCACCACAAAGGGGAAATACCTTTCGCTCTCGTTCTGGCGTGATGAACAAGCGGTCAGCGCCTGGCGAAATCTCGAAAGACATCGAAAAGCTCAGGCAGTGGGCCGCGGCGGCGTATTTGCCGATCATCGACTGCGTGTCGCCTCTGTGATGCGAGACTATGGGATGCAGGAGCGTGACGACGCTCCTAAAGACAGTCGAGAGGTGCACGGCTAACGCTTATCACGCCCCGGTGGACAAGGGCATGGACCAGGTGACGTTCCGGTGTTGATTCTGTGGGACGTATCTGCTTTGTTGCTTTAAAGCAACGACCTTGCCCTCCTCTACCCCATGCCAAGACAACCCCTCATAAATATCCCTGGACTACTACAACATGTCATAGTCCGTAGCATTGAACGCACAGATTGTCAGGTCAATCCTCATCCGAGTCATCAACATCAATTTGGCCTGTGAGGCGACGATGGACATGCGACCAGGATAGACCTGTAGCCATGACCGCAGAGAGAATGACAAGCAAGAGATAGGCAAGTAGTGTGGTATCGTCTAACGCGATAATTTGGTAATCGAGCAGTGCCCAGATCAGTGTGCCGAATAGCCCCAGCGACAAGAGTGTG
This sequence comes from Desulfuromonadales bacterium, assembly GCA_032250875.1. Taxonomy (GTDB): domain Bacteria; phylum Desulfobacterota; class Desulfuromonadia; order Desulfuromonadales; family BM103; genus M0040. The sequence goes on from JAVVDT010000336.1 coordinate 1,321, forward strand.
CCGATGGCACCGAGGGACCGGGCGGTTGCCCGAACAAAGATGACCCAGCCGATCAGCAACAACACTCCGCTCAGAGCAATCATCGGCTCAACTTTATTTTCCGCCTCTGCCAGCCAGTGATACCAGGAATATCCCGATGGGTTGTAGGTCAAGAAAACGAGCAACAGGGCCGTTACCCATCGCATCATGAATCCTGAGAAATTAAAACTGCGGTCTGCCATACCCTGTCCTTGCCAAAGTTGATTGGAAACA
>JAVVDT010000337.1:0-1562 GCA_032250875.1 Desulfuromonadales bacterium
GGTCATGACAGCATGCTGGAACGTAGAATACGTGAGATCTCCGAATTGAAGTGAAGGCCACCATGATCGCCGTTCCTTCCTAGTGTCTCGTCAACTAACAAGTGTCTGATAGAGCCGTAAAAGCTTTGTCCGAGCATTTTGGGTTGTAAACTGCCACTTCACTTTGGCCGGCCCCGTTTTTTTTCGCCTCGACTTTTCGCGGCGGGGTGATGTACATTTGTAATTACATCAATTTGTACAACGAGGTGCTCTTATGAAACAGGCGACTTTTTCAGAATTGCGCAATCACGCCAAGCAGTATTTCGATTTCGTCGAGGCGGGTGAAACCGTGCGCATCGTGCGCAACGGCAAGCCGATTGCCGACATTGTTCCAGTGTCGCAGGATCTTCCGTCCTGGAAGCGCCGGCAGGCGCAGCCGCTGGTGATCGAGGGGGCTTCCCTCAGCCGGATCATCCTTGAAGAACGTGAGACCTCAGCTTGATGCGGGTATTTTTCGATTCCTCCGCCTTTGTCAAACGTTATGTGCGCGAAGAAGGGACCGATGTAGTTCTCTCGTGGTGCGATCAGGCCACCGAGCTGTGTCTCTCCGGTATCGCTCTGCCCGAAATCGTCTCGGCTTTCCGCCGTCTGCTGCGGGAAAATCGTCTTTCGCCGGTTCAATATCGGCAACTTAAAGGTCAGCTCCTGGCCGATGTCTGCGATGCCGCCATCTGCGATCTGACTCCCGAGGTCATCCGTCAATCGATTATCGGTCTGGAAAAGAACGTGCTGCGCGGCATGGATGCCATTCATCTCGGCAGCGCTCTGGCGCTCAAGGTCGATAGCTTCGTGTCGGCTGACGTCCGGCAATGTGCTGCGGCGAAGCAAGCCGGGTTGCGGGTGATTCAGGTCTGATATCGGTGGGTGGCGGCAGGGTCAAGCCCTTGCGGGTCTTGTCGGGAATGTCTGACCAACACTTATTTGCCGCTGTCGACAAGAGTTTCACGATCCAGCCCTTGCGGGACGCTGCTGCGCAGTGCCTTGCAGAGGTAGATGGGACAATTGTCGTAATCGTCAGTTGCGCAATAACGGGTCTGCTGTTTGCGACCGGGGATCATGCGGCTGCTCGAAGCCAGGCAAACCTGGTTGTTGCAATCATAGTCCGGGCAGGTCCTCTGAATCAGCCTTTGCCACCGGGGTGAATCAAAAGTCTTTGTTAACATTGTGATTTGTCTCCATTTCGTCATTTTCGATAGGTTTTCTGCACTTTAGATGTATTTATGTTAACAACCTGTAAGCTCTCTGTTATTTTTCTATAAACACGCGGGTTTTCACGAAATTTCAGCTCATATCTTCGCCAGGAAAACATGTATCTTCGAACCTTTTAATGAAATCCTAACATTCGGCTGCTATCTACAAAACATAACCAACCCGCAAAGGCAAAACAGATGAGTAAAAAACTGATACTGATCATCGAAGACGAAGAAGACATTCTGGCGCTGATCCATTTCAATCTGATCAAGGCTGGCTTGCGCGTGGAATGCGCCGCGACCGGCGAGGAAGGTTACAAGAAAGCCCGTGAC
>JAVVDT010000338.1:0-1554 GCA_032250875.1 Desulfuromonadales bacterium
GGCAAAAACAGTCTCGCGCGATATGATTTTCAACATAGGCTAAACGGCTCCATTGTTCGGCTGAGCTAGCAGTCTGTTGATGAGATGGTCTCCCCCCGCTACCTACATCGGCGTCAATGCGCCATAATGGAGATAAAGTAACCTTCCATTAACAAGATGCGAGAGGAGACCAAGATGAATATTACCACTGTCGGCCTGGACTTGGCAAAAAATGTCTTTCATGTTGTATGCTTCAACGCCCACTTCAAAGAGGTAAAAAAACGTATGCTTCGGCGTAGTCAGGTTCTTCAATTCTTCACCTTACTGCCGCCCTGTCAGGTAGGCATGGAGGCTTGTGCCAGCTCCCATTACTGGGGACGAGAATTGCGCGCCCTGGGTCATAATGTGAAGCTGATCCCTCCTCAATATGTGAAGCCATATCTACGGGGCAACAAGAATGACTACAATGACGCACGCGCCATTGCCGAGGCTTCAACCCGTCCATCCATGCCCTTTGTCGCGATAAAAACGGCGGCTGAACAGGACATGCAGGCCATTCACCGGATGCGTTCCCAGTGTCTGCGAGACCGCACCGCCCTGAGTAATTCAATGCGAGGATTGCTCGGTGAATATGGCATCGTTTTCCCCAAAGGAATTGCCTCTCTGCGCAAGAAGATCCCTGAGCTCCTGGAGGATGCAGACAATGGGTTAAGCAGTCGCTTCCGGAATGCTCTTCTGAGACGCTATCAACATCTTATAGAGCTTAACGAGCATATCGCGTTCTATACCAGCGAATTGGAGCTTTTAAGCCAGCAAGATGAGGCTTGCCAGCGACTGCAAACGATTCCGGGATTTGGCCCTATTGTATCGAGTGCCTTCCGCAGTGCTGTCGGCGATGGTCGCGCCTATGCCCGTGGCCGGGATGTCGCGGCATCGCTGGGACTGGTTCCTCGCCAGCATAGCAGTGGCGGTAAAAACGTCCTGCTTGGCATCAGCAAACGGGGAGATCGTTATCTCCGCAGCCAACTGGTCCATGGTGCCCGAGCGGTCGTCGTTCAGGCGGCCAGGAAAGATGACCCCCTGAGCCGTTGGATCAATCGTATCCATGCAGAACGTGGTTGGAACAAAGCCGTTGTGGCTGTGGCGAATAAACTGGCACGCATCGGCTGGGCTATCTTGAGACACAATACATGTTATCAACCGGCCTCAGCATGATTGACATATCCGTCAAGAATCGCTGAGCACAGGAAGGGAGTTCTCCCACCAAGAATTGCGAAGGCTCTGTGACGAGCAATGACGAAACAGGTCAGACCAGCGTATTGAAAACCTGAATAGTCCGACGGTTTGAAAAAACCGCACTGTCGATAAGGACGATACGCGCGAAAATCATTGAGGCCCGAGGATATAAAGCTCCTCAAAAAGAGGCCGGATATACGGCAGCAATCCTGTCCCTGTCATGAACGCACAAAGTCCTTGCAATAAGGGGGGAGACCATATACGGACTATCCATGAGCCGGCTGCAAATCCGGCTGTTTGGCCCATATTTCAGCTCCTTTTTGGTCCATAGCTACGGCT
>JAVVDT010000033.1:0-15981 GCA_032250875.1 Desulfuromonadales bacterium
GAGCTATTCGCCCAAATTTGAAATGGCGGGGCTGACGGGACTTGAACCCGCGACCTCCGGCGTGACAGGCCGGCGTTGTAACCGACTCTACTACAGCCCCGCAACAGATAGAAAATAGGAAACGCAGTGCAAGGGGAAACCCTCTTTAACGTTTCCTATCTTCAACTTCTTCTACGTTATAATCAGGGCTGGTCCCGATGGTAACGTAACTGTATCCTTAACTTATTAATTGATGGAATCTTTCAAAGCCTTGCCGGCTTTAAACTTGGGAACCTTGGCAGCAGGGATATTGATTTTGGCGCCTGTCTGAGGATTCTGCCCCTGGCGTGCAGCACGCTCGCCCACGCTGAAAGTGCCAAACCCTACCAAAGAGACCTTTTCGCCGGCTTTCAGTGCATCTGTCACAGCATCCGTAAATGCTTTCAGTGCTTTCTCTGCATCGGCCTTACTCAGTCCCGCCTTTTCTGCAATTGAATTAACAAGATCGGCTTTCGTCACAACATACCTCCACACGTAAAAGAATGATTAAGCCCTGCTGAAAACTGCTTTTTTATAACAGACGCTTCAAAAGTGAGTCAAGTAATAATTGGTCGCAACAGTCAATGATGCACCGATTTTTCCGGGCTTGACACATAATCAGCCTTGTCAGCCGGTACAGAAATCGGTACGTTTCCTAAAATCGCTTTGTCAAGGACCTCATCCATGTGAGCAACGGGATGAATCTTTAAAGCCTTTAGAATTGTCATCGGGACTTCTTCAAGGTTTTTTTCATTTTCTTTAGGGATCAGAACCCTATGAATCCCCGCGCGTTTGGCTGCCAGCAGCTTCTCTTTAAGTCCGCCGATTGCCAGAACTCGACCACGCAGAGTGATTTCACCAGTCATCGCCAGGCCCTGATCCACGGCAAGCCCGGTCAAAGCTGAGGCAATAGCGGTCGCCATAGTAATTCCGGCTGATGGTCCATCCTTCGGTATTGCTCCTTCAGGAACATGGATATGAATCTCAATATGGCTGTAAAAATCTTCTTTCAAACCCAGTTCAAGCCAACGGGAACGCACATAGCTGAGCGCAGCCTGGGCCGACTCACGCATGACCTCGCCAAGCTTGCCGGTAATCGTCAGGTTGCCTTTACCAGGCAGAATCGTAACTTCTACGTTCAGCAGTTCACCGCCGACCTCGGTCCAGGCAAGCCCGTTGACCAGACCTATCCTGTGCTCTACTTCCCGGACACCAAAGCTGTAACGTGGCACACCAAGGTATTTTTTGATTTGCGGGGCTCCAACCAGAAAACGCTTGCCAAGCTGGCCCGCCTTGACAACCTTCCTGGCGATCTTGCGGAACACGTTGGCGATCTCCCGTTCAAGATTACGCACACCGGCTTCCCGAGTATAGCGACGGACGATCTCAAGCAATGCGGCCTCTGAAAACCTGACCTGGCCTTCCTTAAGACCATGCGTCTCCAGTTGTTTGGGAAGCAGATAACGCTCTGCTATATGGACCTTCTCTTCTTCGGTATAGCCTTCGATGCGAATCACTTCCATACGGTCACGCAACGGGCCCGGAATAGATTGCAGCGTATTGGCCGTAGCAATGAACATCACCGAGGAAAGATCATAATCAACATCGAGGAAATGGTCACTGAATGTATTGTTCTGTTCAGGATCAAGAACCTCCAGCAAAGCCGAGGAAGGATCACCGCGGAAGTCCGTGCTCATTTTATCGACTTCATCAAGCAGGAAGACCGGGTTGCGCACAGCGACTTTGCGTAAACCCTGGATAACCTTGCCCGGCATGGCGCCGATGTAGGTGCGTCGGTGGCCGCGGATTTCAGCTTCGTCGCGCACACCACCGAGTGAAACGCGGACAAACTTGCGGCCCATTGCTCTGGCAACGGATCTGCCAAGCGAAGTTTTGCCAACTCCGGGAGGGCCAACCAGGCAGAGGATCGGCCCTTTGATTTTCTTAACCAGGGCCTGCACTGCCAGATATTCAAGAATTCTTTCTTTAACCTTGTCGAGTCCGTAGTGATCCTCTTCGAGGATTTCTTCAGCCTTAATCAGATCAATCTGGTCTTTGGTACCTTTCTTCCAAGGCAAAGCCACCAGCCAGTCGATATAATTCCTGACCACAGTGGCTTCGGCCGACATAGGCGACATCATCTTAAGCTTACGCAGTTCGGCAGCCGCCTTTTCCGTTGCTTCCTTGGACATGCGTGATTTCTCAATCTTTTCTTCCAGCTCACGGATCTCCTGCTTGAACTCATCCTTTTCGCCAAGCTCCTTCTGGATGGCACGCATCTGTTCGTTAAGGTAATACTCTTTCTGGCTGCGCTCCATCTGGCTCTTGACTCGATTGCGGATCTTCTTTTCGATCTGCAGAATCTCGACCTCACGCTCCATGAGCGACAAAAGCTTTTCCAGCCGCTGCAGAGGATCCATCTCTTCAAGAATTTCCTGCTTATCGGCAATCGGTACGGTCAGATGAGCGATAATGGTATCGGCAAAACGTCCGGGCTCATCCACACCGGCAATCGAGGTCACCATCTCCGCGGGAATCTTCTTGCTGAGGTTGGCGTAGATTTCAAAGGTACTATTGACACTGCGCATCAAAGCTTCCTGCTCAGGAGAGTCACTCTCCAGATCAGGCAACTGCAGCAAGGAGGTGAAGATGCATTCGTCGGTATATTCCAGCTCAATCAGCCGTGCCCTGACGCCACCTTCGACCAGAACCTTAACGGTGCCGTCCGGCAATTTAAGCATCTGCACGACCTTGCCAAGCGTTCCCAGATCATACAGATCAGCACCCAGCGGATCATCGGTTTTAGGGTCTCTCTGGGTAACGAGAAGCACAAGCTTATCGTGTTCCATCGCCCACTCCAGGGCGTGGATCGAGCGTGGCCGACCAACGAAAAGAGGTGTCACCATGTGTGGGAATATTACGATATCCCGTAACGGCAGGACCGGAAAGGTCTCCGCTTTCGGAAATTCGGACGGCAGGTCTTTTGCGAGTTCTGTCATATCAATATCTTCCGGCCGAACACAAGCCCGACAGGAACTCTATCAGGCCGACTCGGCGCATTCATAAATAACTATTGGCTGAGTACCCTTGAAAATCACATCTTCATTGATCAGAACTTCTCTGACGCGATCCTGTGAAGGGATATCATACATGATATCAAGCATGGCATTCTCAAGAATGGATCTTAACCCTCGCGCTCCCGTTTTGCGTTTGAGAGCCTCCTGGGCAACGGCAACGAGGGCTCCATCAGTAAACTTGAGGTTAACATTCTCCATGTCGAAGAGTTTCTGGTATTGCTTGATCAGAGCATTCTTCGGTTCACAGAGAATCCTGACCAGCGCATCCTCATCCAGTTCATCAAGCGTAGCAACAATCGGCAGCCGGCCGATAAATTCCGGAATCAAGCCGTACTTGAGTAAATCGCCGGGCTCAACCTGGCAGAGGATTTCGCCGATCTGTTGATCTTTCCTTTGCACGGGTTCGGCACCGAAACCCATGGTCTTGGAGCCAACCCGCTGGCCGATGACTGTTTCGAGGCCGGAGAAAGCACCACCACAGATAAAGAGAATATTCGTGGTGTCAACCTTAAGGAACTCCTGCTGTGGATGTTTGCGGCCGCCTTTCGGCGGCACACTGGCTGTTGTCCCTTCGATGATCTTGAGCAGCGCCTGCTGCACGCCTTCACCGGAAACATCCCTGGTAATCGAAGGCGAATCTGATTTGCGGGCGATCTTGTCGACTTCATCGATATAAATGATCCCCTTCTGGGCTTTCTCGAGATCGTAATCAGCGGCCTGCAAAAGGTTCAGGATGATATTTTCGACATCTTCACCGACATAACCGGCTTCGGTCAGATTGGTTGCATCAGCGATGGCAAAGGGAACATCAAGCACCCTGGCCAGAGTCTGAGCCAGTAGCGTCTTGCCGCTGCCGGTAGGTCCGAGCAGGAGAATATTACTCTTCTGGATTTCGACATCGCCGGATCTTTCAGAAGCTTCGATGCGCTTATAATGGTTATATACGGCAACGGCCAGAACCTTTTTGGCTCGCTCCTGACCAACGACGTAGTCATCCAGGGTATCTTTGATCTCGACCGGTTTCGGCAACCGCCCGTTGCTCAGGGTTGTTCCCTCGAGTTGGGCCTCTTCAGCGATAATATCCTTGCACAGTTCAATGCATTCGTCGCAGATATAGACTGCCGGTCCGGCAATCAGCTTCTTAACTTCCTCCTGCTCTTTACCGCAGAACGAACAGGTCAATTGGTCACCATGGCCACTTTTTTGCGTCACTGCATCACCTCTTGGAAAACTTTAGTTCTTTCTAGTCACTATATCATCGATGATACCATATTTTTTTGCAGCTTCGCTACCCATGAAGAAATCACGTTCCGTATCGAAAGACAATTTGCCGAGTTCCTGACCGGTGTGCTCAGACATAATCCGGTTGAGAGTGTCTTTCAAACGCAGAATTTCCTGGGCATGGATGCTGATATCGGTTGCCTGGCCCTGGAAACCACCGAGCGGCTGGTGGATCATGATTCGCGACTGCGGCAGGGAATAGCGTTTGCCTGCCGTTCCTGCTGCCAGCAACAGGGAACCCATGCTAGCGGCCTGGCCGACGCAAATGGTTGAGACCGGGGCTTTAAGGTACTGCATGGTATCGTAGATCGCCAGACCGGCGGTAACAAGACCGCCTGGTGAATTGATGTACAGATGAATGTCCTTTTCGGAATCTTCCGATTCAAGAAAAAGCAACTGGGCAATAATCAGATTGGCCACATGGTCATCAATACCGCCACCCAGAAAGATAATCCGGTCTTTGAGCAGTCGTGAATAGATATCGTAGGAACGTTCGCCGCGACCGGTTTGCTCTACGACCATCGGAATCAGATTCATGCGTCCTCCTTAGTCTTCTTCTCTGCCTTCTTTTTGGGAGCGACCTCTTTCACTTTGGCGTTCTCCAGTAGAAAGCTGACGACCTTCTCTTCAGTAATTTGTGCCAGCAACCCGCTGCGGGCTTCGGAGCCGACATAATAATTCTTTACCATTTCAACGGGCGCATTGGCCATGACCGCAATCTTTTCCAGCTTGGCATCAATCTCTGACTCATCGGCAACGATGTTTTCCTGCCGCCCAATGGCCTCGAGTATCAAGTTGCCGCTGACCTGATCGATTGCCGTTTTTCGGTAATTTTCACGGAAATTCTCCGGAGTGAGGCCTAACATCTCGGGGGTCATTCCCTGCGACTTCATGCGATTGGTAATGTTGTCATACATATAGTCAAGCTGTTTAGCAATCATCGCTTCGGGAACTTCGATCGGATTGCTTTCGATCAGTGTACTGACCAGCTTTTCGCGCAGATCATTATCGATCCGGCTGGCCTCCTGGGCTTCATAACTCGTCTGCAGTTGCGTCTTGAGCTCATCAAGGGTGTCGACACCGAACTCCTTGGCAAACTCATCGTCCAACTCAGGCACAACCTTTTCCTTGATCTCTTTCAAGACGACCTTGAATACCGCCGGCTTACCCGCCAGCTCCGCCTGACCATAATCTTCAGGGAATGAGACTTCGACATCTTTGCTCTCTCCGCGCTGCATACCAAACAGCTGTTCTTCAAAACCGGGGATAAAAGAACCCGAGCCGAGCTCAAGAAGATAATCCTCGCCTTTACCGCCGGCAAATGCATCCTCGCCGATAAACCCTTCAAAGTCGATCACGACCGAATCGCCAATTCGGGCCGCGTTGCGATCAGCCACTTCAACTTGAGACCGGGAAGCCCTCATCTCCTCCAGTTGCCCTTCCACGGCTTTGGGATCGGGGACAAACGTCTCTTTTTCAAGCGACAGCTTGGTATAATCCTTGGCCGTTACTTCCGGCTTGACTTCCACTTCAGCCTCGTAGGTAAAGGCTTCACCCTTATTGATGCCGCTGCTCTCAACGATACTCGGCTCACCGACAGCCGGGATAGCATGCTCCTGCAAAGCCTTGAAATAGGTGGCATTGATCAGGCTTGTCAGGACGTCCTGTTCCATTTGACCGCCATAATATTTTTCCAGGACTGCCTCAGGAACTTTACCGGCACGGAAACCCTTGATTTTGGCTTTTTTGCCGATCTTCTGCAAAGCTTTGCGGATTTCCTTGTCGACCTGCTCAGAGGCAACCTCAAAACTCAGTTTTTTCTTGATACTGCTGACATCTTCAACCTTGACATTCATGCGTTCGCTCCTTACTTGATCTACGGGTCCGGCGCCACTGTGACACTGAAACCAGCAACATCCTCGATAAGAAATTTAACGGTAATACAATGGTGCGGGTGGAGGGACTCGAACCCACACACCTTACGGCACTAGATCCTAAATCTAGCGTGTCTACCAATTCCACCACACCCGCAATTTAGTTCATAAACAATTAAGGCCCGACTTTTCCCAGGGTAACCACCACATTCTGCGGAGTCGACAGGGAAAAGGCAGGCCCGGAATATTTATGGGGTGAGTGACGGGGCTTGAACCCGCGACAACCGGAGCCACAATCCAGTGCTCTACCAACTGAGCTACACCCACCACAAATAAAACTGATGCTTAACACCGCGGCCGGGAAACATTGACCTCCCGTATGCCCGAAAAATTGGCGCGCCAGGAAGGACTTGAACCCTCGACCCACGGCTTAGAAGGCCGTTGCTCTGTCCAGCTGAGCTACTGGCGCTTTAAATGGTCGGGGAGACAGGATTCGAACCTGCGACATCCAGTTCCCAAAACTGGCGCGCTACCAGGCTGCGCCACTCCCCGAAGGGAGATTTTCTAGCATGCGGAAATCAATAATGCAAGATTATTCTTGGCCTTTATACCATTAACCACAAGAAAAGTCACTTCGATGCATTCACAATGATGCTCAGCTCCCCTCAAGAACAAACCGTACCGGGATACGCACCTGGCTCGAGACCGGCAGCCCATCGCGCTTTGCCGGAGAGAATCGCCAGCTGTTCACCGACCGACGGGCAGCCCGATCCAAAACCTGATGACCGCAGGATTGTTCGATCTGAAGATTTTCCACCAAACCGTCAGCAGAGACGTTGACCATCAACCAGACCACCCCCTGCCAATGTCGCTGCCTTGCCAACCGGGGATATTCCGGCAGCGGATTGCTGCGATATTCGGGGACCGCCTCGATGAAAGCAGGCGATGAAGAAACCGGACTGCCGAGCACGCCCTTATCATCTCCTTGCATCAATGCCAGTGGCGTTTCTTGTGACGCCACCGCAGAGGCCGTGCCTGCCCCGATTGGTTCACCAGCGCCTGTCAGGCTGTCTTCAAACTCAAGCGGTACAGGCAGACGATCGAAGGCAACATCCTGCGGCAGCTTGCAAACCATTTCATGCGAAGGGATCTTCTGGCTCGACTCGCTTTTCGGCTCGTCGACGGCTGCTGGCACAACAGCTTCATGTAAAGTTTTTGAGGGAACTTGGCGTGCTGCCGATACCGGTGAAGGTATAACAGCGCTGGCCTGCTTCGCTTTAACCAGGCGTGGCGCAGTACTTGGAGGGACTGGATGTTTCTCCTGTTGAGTCCGGCCCGTGACTGCAAGCGAAGCGACATCAATGGCGGGCAACAAAGAGACCATCACCGGAGTAGATACCGGATGAGATGCGACGGGTTTCGTCATCCAATCGTAATAAACCAGTCCACCATGCACCCCGGCTGAAAAAAGCAGGCAAAGCGATAGTCTGAAAAAATAAGGCAAATTACTGAGCATGCTCTTAACATACCAATCGAGTTATAGAGCTTCAAAAACAGGAGGCACCTGCCGGATCATCACAAAGTACTGCAGGATACATGGGATTAAGTTTTTTTAGATTGACACTATTTAGCCAACAATTCAAGAATACTGCGTTTTATTTTTGTTTATCAACAACTTACATTCAGGGGCAACGATCATCATGACATCCAGAGTCGCTACAGTCTTTGTTGCCGCCTTATTGGTAGCGTTACCTGCACTTGCTGATACGGCTGTTTACGGGGACGCAGACGTTAAGCAAGAGGTCGCAACTAGCGAGAATCTGGCTGCAGATATTCCGGCGCTGAAGCAAGTGACGGTGGTTGGCCAGCCTGAAAACCTTATTACCGGCAAGTCTGAATTGTCAAGCGATACCCTTCAGCAGCTGCCAGGGAAAAACAGCAGCCTGACAGAAACCATAACGATTCTTCCCCGGGTGCAGATCGGCGAAGAGCAACGCACTTCGGAAAACGCCGCTGAGATTCTACCGCCACTGATCTCGATTTCCGGAGGCAGAGCCTATGAAAACTACTATTCTGTCGATGGCGTCGGCATGAACAGCCTGATTGACCCCTTGGCCGACAACCAGAACGCGATTGACCAGGTTCCGGGACATCCGCAAAGAGCCTTTATCCATCAAGACCTGATCGAAAGCGTGACCGTGTATGACAGCAATATTCCGGCCAGATTCGGTAGATTTGTCGGTGGCGTCGTCGACGCCAGAACACGCATGCCGGCAAACAATATCGGCGGTAAACTTAGTCTGCGAACAACCCGTGACACCTGGACGCAATTTCAAATCAACCAGGAAGATCGCGACGATTTTGACAATTCCAACAGCTTTAGTCAGCAACCGCGTTTCAAAAAGTATGACGGTGGCATAGAGCTCGATGTCCCGGTCAACGAGCAAATGGGTTTTCTTGGTTCCTACAGAAGGATTCAATCAGATCTGGAGCTATCCCATTTTGGCGACCGCAAACAACAGCACAAAACCCTGGAGACTTTCTTCCTGAAGTATGCCTGGGTCCCACAGACGCCTCACAGCCTTGAGTTGACCACCTCATACACCCCCTCAGAAGAAGACTTCTTTATTGCAGACACCAGAGACAGCGACTTCACCATTAAACGTGGTGGCTATTCCGTCAACGGAATTTTCCGCGGCGACGCGCGGATCGGCAGCTATGAACTGACTGCTGCATACCTCGAAAACGAAAACAGCCGTATTGCCCCGGCCAACTTTTACACCTGGCGCAACACACCATCTAGAAGCTGGGGAGAAGATATCGGCATAAGCCGCAGTCGCGAAGGCGGTTTCGGAGACGTCGAGAATACCGAGCAAAGTGTTCAGTTGCGGGCAGATTTCTTGTCGCACGCTTTGGTTACCGGCAAGCTTTCTCATGTGATCAACCTCGGCGCAGAATACACCTGGGACCAGGCAGAATACGATCGCAAAGAGACGTCATTGGTCCATAATGCCTCCACGCCAAGCTCTGCTGTCGTTTGCGCCCCGGGCGATCCTGCCTGCGTGGACGGGGAACAGTATTTCTCAGCAAGAAATGTGTATCTTGCCCAAAGCCGGGATGCCGACATCAATTATTTTGCCACCTACCTGGAAGATCTGATCACATGGGGTCCTTTGCAACTACGCCCGGGCGTGCGGATTTCCCATGATGATTTTTTGCACAACACCAATCTTACACAGAGGCTTGCCGGCAGTTGGGACATCCTGAATAACGGCAAGACCATACTCATCGGCGGTTATAACCGCTATTATGGAGAATCATTCCTCACGTACAAACTGCGCGAAGCGATTGTCCCCTACCTTAAGGAAACACGTTCGCTGGATGCAGATACCAATCAATTATCGCCATGGAGATTTGACATTGTCTCTTCTGCGACCCTTGATAAATATTCCGATCTGGACACCCCATACTCGAATGAATGGACGATCGGTGTCGTACAACAGCTGCTGGGAGGGTCTCTGCAGCTCAATTACCTTGAACGTCACAACAGAGACCAGTTCGCCAAAGAAAAAATTACTGAAGTCATTGATGGCGAAGATCGTAATTTCTACGTTTTAAACAACAATGGCTCGAGCAACTATGAAAGCATCAAAGTGTCCTGGGAACGAAAATGGCTGAACAATTACCTGCATATCAACTATACCCATAGTGACCAGAACTCAAGCAACGAATCATATGATGATCTTTTCGACGGAGAGGATCTGGAAGAAGTGGTCTGGTATGAGGGCAAGGTCATCGACAACAACGACCTGCCGCGACTCGATTACAACCGTGAGCATATGCTGAACATCATTTATGCCGGCAGACTACCCTGGAACTTCACCTTTACGAACGTCACCAGGTATCTTGGCGAATACGATGCCAGAAACAGATTGAGCGCGGCCGACAAAACCGACCGTGGGATTGCAACCGATCTGACTGCCTACGAGAGAGTGACTCGCCCGGATTACTGGATTTTCGACTGGCGGCTTGACTGGCAAAAAGCGATACGCATGGAACAGAGCGTGATGCTTTCCCTGGAAATCAACAACGTCTTTGACCGCACGCCACCTGCTGGTGCGTCAGAAACCACCTACGAACTCGGCCGCCAGTTCTGGCTTGGCATGACTTACGAATTCTAGTTCTAGAACCGTTGCATAACACTATCGCAGCTTTCGTCTGGAAACGAGTTTATCGATCGATAATTTCAATCTTTGTCGAAGTTACCTCATCATAGAGATAGAGATATTGCCCTTTCTCGGCCGTCTCAATATCGACACGCAGCTCTCCCTTGCTGACCCGTTGCAGATTCTTCATTCGCTGCGGCAGCGGCAATCTCATAGTCCCCCCGGCGAGACCGCTGACAATCAAGCGATTGTCAGCCACGGCAATCTGATCGATACGTAATGGTATCGGCAAGGTTCCTATGGGCATCGCCTTTTTATCGTTGTTGACATCAATCATAAACAATCCGCTGTTGCCAATCGCAACCAACAGCAGGTTGTCATACAGAACCATGCTTTTCGCATGACCGGGAGTATCAATAATTTGCAGCAATTCAGGTTGAGAGGGAGAACTTATGTCGACGATATGCACACCGCCTGCGTGCTGCGACAGATAAGCCCGCGTATTGTTAACCAGGACATCCTGAAGAATATTAATCGGCTGCAGATGCCGGGGTGAAACCAGGTGCGCAATCTGTTGCGGCCGTTGCGGATCATTGACATCAATCACCAGCATTCCATTGTCACGCGTGGCGACGAGCAGGTGTGCTGAGTCCAGAAACACCAGTTGTCCGGGTCGACCAGGCAGTTTCAGATCACTCATCACAACCAGTTCCTCTGGCCGACTCCCGGAGTAGATCCGTAACCCATCTTGATGGGCTATATACAAGTAGTCTCCCTTAAAAATCGCATCACTGACAGCTTCCTTCAGAATCATTGAGCCGACTCTTTGGACTGAACTGTTTTCGCGTTTTTCGAAGAGACTGACACCCTGCTTTTCAGTGATTGCCAGGAACCTGCCTGGTGAAAAACTCTCCGTTAAGGCTTTTCGACCGAAGTCGACCCGACGATTATCTGTAAAGCCGTAAATCCGGCCGTGCCATGGCCGAAGCTGATAATAGTCAGGTTCATACATGGTCTCTGCTGCCACCGACGAGAATTCGCCTCCGGCGATTTTGTCGAGAGAGAACGCTTGCAGTCCCTCCTGATTGACTCCATAGGCTTTACCAGACTGTATTTTCATCCCGATGAAAGTTTCTGGCATTTTCAGAAAGCCACTGATAGTCGGTGCATGAGGCCTGCTGACATCGACAAGAGCCATCCCGCTGGCAACCAGGCTGACAGCAAAACCAGCCTGACCGGGAATGCGTTCGCAGAACATTGGACTGGCCGGAAGCTTTAATTGCACAGAGTCATTCAGTACCGGCCAGGACAACAAATCGAAAAGCTGCAAGCTGTCATCGGCAAGGACCACAGCAAGCACCTCTTCACTGAAAGCAACCCCACGCACATCCGGGTAATCAAGCCTCCCTGCTTCAATCAGTTGACCGCCTTGAGTGATATCAAAAAGATAGACACCGTCTTTCACGGTGCCGACAACCAGCTTGTTGTCCTGCAGAGCCATTCGCCAGGGAGACTCCAGAGGGACCAGCAATTCAGGTACGGAATTCTTTGCGGAGAGGACCAGTCGGCCGACCCCTTGATAAAGATCCGAGTAATAAATGGTGTCTTGAGCAACCACCATATTCAGCACCAGACCCTGCAGAGGATAGTGTCTGACGAGCTTCAGGTTGCCAGGGTCTTTCACGTCGATCAGAGCCACACCGGAGTGACGCTGCAGGCTTACCAGAGCCTGGTCGCCGGCAATCTTGATTTGCCTGATAGAATCCGGCAGCTCAAGAGAGTCGAGAATCTCCGGGTTTTTATCGTCATGAAGTCCAATACTGACAAGTGTTTTTCCATAACATGCGATCAGGGCAAGGTCGTCTTTGACATCGATGGCTGTTGATTGAATACCAATCAATTGATGCCAGAGCAAGGCGTCCTCATTGACAAAAGATGTAGCGGACAGGCCTCTGATGCCGGCATGAAAATCTTCACCGTAGATAGCTAAGGTTTCGGATTCTTCTGCATTTTCAATAGACGTCTGCGAGAGGGAAAAAGAGAGTTGATCATCTTGAGTCCCACTAACCAGCAAGAGGCTCAGCACTACGACCGTAAGGGCATAAGACAGAATCAGAAGGTTCTTTAACGAGAACTTCCTCTTAATTGATACCATGTATTGCTCCTGCGGGCCGGTAAAACAAAGCAGGGAGAGTCACAATCCCCGGGACCGAGATAACTTCATGCTCATTAAACAGGTTAAGCCGATACCGGCCCAGCAGAAGTTTTGTCTGCATGGTACTGCGAGCCGCGTGGCGAAGCTCAATTTCTCCGGGCGCTAACAGTCGCGGGGCTGGCAGTACAGACCAGCCGGCCCCTGGTACATAACCGGCCCAAAGGTCAGGGGCTGCAACGGTAATTTTCTCAACTTGCGAAAAGGCGATTTTACCCAGGTTCTGTAGCGATTCACGGGATTTTACATCGATGATGCAGACGTCGGTTCCAGTTGACACCAGACAAAAATCTCCGGTCAAGGCCATCGTATGGAGCGGAACCGACAGGTCAAAGAAGCCCTCAAGCTGGAACTGGCCGGCATCATCGATCCGACCACTGAGAAGGCCGGCAGAGCCTGCGGCAACCAGGATTCTATCTCCTCCCGGAGAAACCAGCTGACGCACATCGGCTTGTGATTGCAGGTGCCCTGGAATCTTCCAGACGGGGCCTGCTTCAGGGTGATCCGGATTTTCGAGAGAAAAGCTCACGACCCCTTGTTCTCCCGCTGCAACACATAAAACCCGTTGAACGACGAGGCCGTCCCAGGATTCCGCGCCGGAAAATTCAATTTCACCGGACAGCACAAAATGGTCGCCGGCACCCCTGGCAACCACACTGATACTCGCTTCACCACCAACATAAAGACGGTCATCGGATGCAGCCAGCCAACGTTGGCCAATCGGAAGTTGCAAACTTCCCTTGACCGTCATTACAGCGTCTTTACCGCTATGAAAAAACCGGACCAGACCGTCATCCCCCAGGCTGACCAGAAAACCCTGCCAAAAAAGCTTATCGATGACTTCGATCTTATCAGGCAGGGTCAGGATCTCGCTGACAATGGCTGTTGTCGGCCGTTGTTTATCCGTCAGCAATGCAAAACCGCCACCGGCTTGCGATGCCACCAGTTCTCCGGCAATGCCGGTTGGCCATTGATCGTCAGTGTCCGAAGCAGTCAATGGCTGAGCGTCGAAAACTCGTAGATAACCATTTTTGGTGAAAAAATAGAAGCAGCAGCCAAACTCCATAAAATCCGCGGAATAGTTCGCATCTTCAATAACTTTCACCAGCACGGGAGATAAAGGTTCATGCAGGTCGATTGCATAGACGTGGTTCTTGATTCCCAAGGCAAACACTACGTTACCATATCGGAAAAACCGCTTGATCTGGTCGGGAAGAGCCAGGGAAGCGACAATGACCGGTTGAAGTGGATCGTTGAAATCAACAATATCTATTCCCGCTCGCAAATCCGCGACCAGCAGATAATCTCCAAATTTGAGCAAATCATCTCCAAGCGGAGGAGTTTTTGCGCTGCCGAGGGGGAGAAACCGGTAGTCATCGGCAACGTCATAGAGATGGACGACATGATGACCCCCCTCATAACCTCTGTAGTTTGCATACACGACCAGTTGACGGTTTAAAAAGAAAAAAGACATGGTCTGTTCCGGCAACCTGAATCGGGAGAGCTCCCGAGGCTTGAGAGGGTTCTCCAGATCAATGGTAACCAGCGATTCGTGCTGCACTCCCGGACGGCTGAGATGCAGGAAGGCGATGTCTCCCTGCATTTCCATCTGTTTTACCTGATGATATGGCAAGGAACCCGAGATTTCCGGCTCGCGAGGATTCACGCAGTCAATGATCTGCACAGTGCCACGGCTGTTCAATACCAGAAGAAATCTACCGCGGCGAAAGGCTTGCGAGAAACTTCCGGAGAGGAACAGTTCAGCGACGGCGCCTTTGGCAAGGTCAGCAACGTTTGCAACCACCTGTACTCCATCGAAGCCGTCGGCAACAACCCTTCTGGACGTGGCAGGCCGTTCTCGCAGGAACTCCTTCCATATGACAGGGGATCCTGGTATGCGGTTTTCATCCGGCCCTAACGGCAGCAAGATTCTTGTGAAGTCACTGGATGGCTCTGAGTCGTTAAGAAAGGAACCGACAATCTCGTGGTCACCGGCAAGAGCTGATATCTTTTTAAAGGTTTGGGAAAGCCGGTTATCATTCAATTGATGCAACAACAGATAAGCGGCTGTGACCAGCAAAGCATAGACAGACAGGACGCTGCCCCAGAAAACTATTTTGCGCAGATGTTTTTTCATAGGCGAGCGGTGGTCGAAGCCTTCGACAAAGCATCGGCCCCAAGCCATTTTATCAGGACGTCTCTGAGTTCGGCCTGGCGGAAAGGCTTGCTAAGGAAGTCATTCATACCGGCCGTCAGACACTGTTGCTCGTCTTCCGCCCGAGCATAGGCTGTCAAAGCGACAACAACCGGTGTCAAGAGTCCCTGGGCCCGCAACTGGGAAGTTGCCTCTAAACCATCCAGATACGGCATCTGACAATCCATCAAGATCAGGTCAACTTTTTCATTCAAGAGGAAATCAATCGCCTCCTGGCCGTTATCGACAATCACCAGCTCAAGGCCCATCTGCTGCAGCAGGATTGAGATCAGATTCTGTGTCGTCGGATTGTCCTCAGCAAGCAGGACGCGCCGTCCCCCTGAGGCAACAGGTGCCATGACGGCAGAAGAGACCATCTCAAGAGACCCTGGCGGCTCGGCTGGCCTTGTTGTAGACAAGGGCAATTCCGACTGTTGGCAAAGTGCCAGCGGCAGTTGGACCGAAAAGGTGCTTCCCTCGCCAAGCCTGCTTTCAACCGCAAGCTCTCCTCCCATCAACCGAATCAGCTCTTTAGCGATCGTCAAGCCCAGCCCTGTCCCCCCATACTTGCGTGTTGTGCTGCTGTCTCCCTGATCAAAAGAATCAAAAATGCGCGACTGCGCTTCTTCAGGGATGCCGACGCCTGTATCGCGGATCACAAACAGACAATCACATAGGCCTTCTGCGGGGCGAGCAGTGGCCGACAGTAAAACCGTGACTTTGCCAACCTCGGTAAACTTGACCGCATTGCCTATCAGGTTCAACAAAACCTGGCGTATGCGAACGGGATCACCCGCCACAGGCGGCAGATCAAGGGCAATGTCCAAAACGACTTCAACACCTTTGCCGTGAGCGGTCACGGCCATCAGACGCGTTACGTCCTCTGCCAGACGGACCAGATCAACAGGGACAGCATCGATCACAAGACGACCGGCTTCCACCTTGGAGATATCAAGGATATCGTTAAGGATGGTCAACAGAGCTTCGCCTGACTGGTAGATGGTCTCAACCAGTTGCTGATCCTGCTCAGTGAGATTTTTCCGGCGTAAAAGATCAGACATGCCAAGCACCCCGATCAGTGGTGTGCGGATTTCATGGCTCATGTTTGCCAGAAAACGGGACTTGGCGAGTGTCGCCTGCTCCGCTTTTTCTTTTTCTT
>JAVVDT010000340.1:0-1428 GCA_032250875.1 Desulfuromonadales bacterium
AGCGCCGCCGGCTCAAGACGGTGATTCAGGATCTGGTCTACTTCGCCGGGCGCTTCATCCGCCACGCACACGCCCTGACATTGCGCTTCAGTCGGCACGCCCATGATCAGTATGACGCGTTCAGCAGAACCTACCGACGGTTCGCTTATGGCTGACCGAAATCACGACAACCAGGGCACTGAACAACCCCGCCTTCAGGATGGGGTCGCTACCGCTCGCCCTGAAACAGGCACAGAGAGGCCGCACCCTGTAAAAATCAGCTGAATTGTCAAAGAACGGCTCCGTCAACCCGGTAAAACGACCCGGACGGACGGTGTGACACTCAAAAATGACTCGCGAAAATGGCCTCGCGAGTTAAAAACCAGAGGTGCGAACTGCTACCTCACTGATTCAGGTAACAGGCACATTTAAAGAAGATCGGGAGACGATTTATGAAACGAGTTGATACGGTTGCACCGGGAACAGCCTCACCTGAAGTCGAAGCAATCTTTCAGGACATCAAAAAAGCCTTCGGCATGATCCCGAATCTTTTCAAAACCTACGCCCACCATCCGCCGCTGCTGGAAGCTAATTGGCACAAGGTGAAACGGGTCATGATGGAAGGCGCGCTGTCCCGCAAGAACAAAGAGGCGATTGCCCTGCTCGTCTCCAGGGACAACGGCTGCAAATATTGCGTTGCCGCTCACTCAGGGGCGCTCAAGGCGATCGGCGTCAGCGAAGAGGAGATTAGCCGCATTGAGACCGATCTGGATCAGGCTGACTTTAGCGACAAAGAGCGTGCGCTGATCCGCTTTGCCAGGAAAGCCAATCGGGCCGCCAATGATGTAAGTGACGAAGAGTTCCTGGACGTTCGCGATAAAGGTGCGAGTGACGCTGAAATCATCGAAGCTCTTGGGGTCATGGAAGTCTTCACAGCCTTCAACAAGTTTCTCGACGCTCTGGACGTTGAACTCGGGTGACAGGACGCGAGGCGGTCATGGAACGCAGGCTCTGGTACATCAAGAACGCCGCGCTCTTCTCCTGGCTCCAGGAGGAGGAGCTCCAGCGACTGGCCAGTCGCAGCGAAATGGTCGCCTGCAAAAAGAACACGACCTTCTATTTTGCTCACGAACAAAGCGACAGCATCTATCTGGTCAAACAGGGGCGAGTCAAGCTGACCCGGACCAGTGCCGAAGGGCGTGAAGTGATTCTTGATATTCTCGCCCCAGGAGAGATCTTCGGCGAGTTGGCGGTCACCGGAGAGGAGATCAGGACTCACAGTGCGGTCGCCGTCGATGACGCAATGGTCTGTATCATCACCCGTCAGGAGTTCGAGGATCTGCTCAAGCGGCACCCGGACATGGCCCTGCGGGTCTTGAAGCTGGTCGGACTGCGGCGGCGTGAACTGGAGATGCGGCTGGAAGACCTGATCTACCAGCCGGTCGCCAA
>JAVVDT010000341.1:0-1411 GCA_032250875.1 Desulfuromonadales bacterium
CCTGAAGCACAAGGTGGCGACTATTTATATCCCCGAGATTCTCGTGAACATGCGGACAGGCGGGGCGAGTAACGCGAACATAGCGAACCGAATCAAAGCCAACCAGATGGATCGCCAGGCCTGGGAAGTTAACGGCTTGAAACCTTATCCCTGGACCCTCTCTCTGAAACCTTTGCGTAAATTGCCACAGTGGTGGAGAAGGCCGTAAAGTGTCTGTTGAATTGTTGAACTGTTGAGGGCACCTGCGGTGCTGTTGAACGCGCTGCGCGCTGTTGAATTGCTGCCTGCGGCAGCGTTGAATTGTTGAATTGTTTTTGGCTTTAAACAGTTCAACGGGCGCAGCCCACTTCAACGGGCGCAGCCCAATTCAACGGCGCAAAGCGCCAATTCAACGGGCATAGCCCAAACAGTCGGCAATAGTTGTCTCGAACTTCCCTTTGCAGTATCGTCTTTGCTTGAGATTAGGCTACGAACGCAGGAGGTTCCATGAATCTTAGCGAAGAGTTCAAAAACGAAACTTTATAGGAGGTTATATGGCGACTGTGATGGAAAAATCGGAAGCCCATAAGTTGATCGACCGTTTGCCGGAAAACGCCACATGGGATGATCTTATGCACGAGATTTACGTGCGTGAGACAATCGAGCGAGGGTTGGCTGACAGTCGGGCAGGCCGAACGATGAGCGTTCGGGATGTTCGGTCGAAATATGGTTTGCCAGAATGAAAGTTGTCTGGACAGCTACCGCACAGGACCACCTCGACGCGATTTACGCATACATTGCACAGGATTCTCCACAATATGCCCTGCGCATGGTCGACCGTCTTACCCGTCGCTCACAGCAGGTTGCCGATGCGCCATTTTCTGGCCGCAGGGTTCCTGAATACGATCTGGAGCAGATACGAGAGATGATAGAAGGTGCATACCGTATCATCTACTACATCAAGGCTGATCAGATCGATGTGCTTGCCGTGATTCACGGAGCGCGAAATGATTTGAGAGACGACAGCAGGGATGAAGATTGAGTTTGCGATTTGGCTTATTCAGCGTTCATCAGATGTGATCAGAAGAGCACCTGCGGTGCTGTTGAACGCGCTGCGCGCTGTTGGGCAGTGTTGAACTGTTGAATTGTTTCTGGCCTTAAACCCTTCAACGCGCGTAGCGCAATTCAACGAGCGCAGCCCAATTCAACGGGCGCAGCCCAATCAACAGTTCATAATCAGCGTTCATCGGATGTGCTCAAGCCTGTCCGCCGGCTTGTCCGCCGTAGCCTTGGTGTAAGCGGAAGCCTTAGTTTAGAAGAGCGTCCAATTAAGGTTTTGATCTCAAAAGCAATGGCAATATCAGCCGCAATGAAAATCTGTCAAGGTCTGTTGTCAGAATCTAAAAACCCCAGGCATTATACTTTTGACTTT
>JAVVDT010000342.1:0-1396 GCA_032250875.1 Desulfuromonadales bacterium
CGATGATCTCTTCGAGCTGCAGTTAGAGCGGGGAGACATCCCTTTCGAACCGGGTGCATGCATGGCTTTGTTCAACGATAACGAAGACTCGCGGCCCTACAGTATTTCTGCCGGCACGCAAGAGAACATTTTGCGATTTTTGATCAGGCGGGTGCCGAATGGCCGGGTCAGTGATTGGCTGGCCCAGCGCAAACCGGGTGACACAGTTCAAACCAGCGATCCCTTCGGCTGGTTTCGTCCAGGGCGCTCGGCGCCAACCGGCGAGCGCTGTGTCTTTATTGCCACCGGCACCGGTATCGCGCCGTTCTTGAGTCATCTGCGCAGCAGCCCTGCCCAGCCACCGGAGCTGTGCCTTTACGGCGTGCGGCAAGTTGCGGATACCTTCGCTCTTGATACACTTAAGCAGTTGAGAAACTTTCGCCTGGCTGTTTCCAGGGACTCCGGCCATAACCATTTTCATGGCCGAGTCACCGGCCTTTTTGAACAAATTCCCCTGGACGAAGATATCCACTATTACCTCTGCGGACTGGACACCATGATCGAAGAAACCAGCCAGTGGCTGGAAGCCAGCGGCATTGACTACACCCACATACACCGGGAGATCTTTTTTTATGAAGATGGACAAGACTGACGCCTGGCTCACAACCAGCCAGAATGAACCACGCGGCTATATTCAGCCCCAAACACTGGAAGAACTCTGGTTTCACACCGGGACCAACTGCAACCTGCGCTGCCCGTTCTGCCTCGAAGGCTCGAAACCGGGGGATAACCGGATCGAGTTCCTGACCCTGGAAGATGTCCGCCGCTTTATCGGCGAAGCTCTGGGACTCGGAGTCAAGAAGTTTTCCTTCACCGGTGGTGAGCCGTTTGTCAATCCGGAATTTGTCGCGATTCTGGAAGCTGCCCTGGAACATCGTCCCTGCCTGGTTCTGACCAACGCCACCGAGCCGCTGATGAACCAGATGGCTGATGTCCTGCCGCTGCGCGACAAACCGAACCTGCTGAAATTCCGGGTCAGCCTGGACCATCCTGACCCGGCCAAACATGACGAGTCACGCGGCAAGGGGAATTTCAAAAAAGCGCTCGACACCTTGGGACGGCTCCATCAGGCCGGGTTTGGCGTCTCCATCGCGCGCCTGATGCTCCCCGACGAGGACAGCGTTGCCGTGGATAAAAGCTATGCGCCATTTTTCCGCATGGCGGGTGTTCCCGACGACATCACCATCATCAAGTTTCCTGAATTTCATCTGCCCGGCTCATTCCACGAGGTTCCGGAAATCACCGAAACCTGCATGACCCGCTACTTGAACGCCGAGCAACGTGCAGGCTTCATGTGCAATTTCAGCAAGATGATCGTGCGCAAGGACGGTCGCTGCGGGGTTTACGCCTGCACCCT
>JAVVDT010000343.1:0-1099 GCA_032250875.1 Desulfuromonadales bacterium
CTTGCAAATTTATTTGACTTTATGCTAAGACATTGCCGGGTGACGCTTGTGCGTCATGCGGCAATGTCTTTTGACGTATCGGGTTCCTCGCTGCTCTTTACCGGTGGTTCTTTTAAACTCAACTGTGCTCTTTTCTTCTTCCGAAGTTCTAGAATTCTAGCTGTTTCTTTTGTCAATGACCGGACCGGCCGATTTAACTTGAGTTGCACCATGCAGTTGGTACATCCCTTGCTGTGTGAGGATAACGGTACCTCTAGCAGCCGGCTCATGGATAGTCCGACAGACTGTTTGACAATGACTTTCTAGAAACCGTCCATCAACTCCCTTCTTTTTGGCGAGAACCGAATAGCCAGAATCCGCACCCCCATCAGCGCCACCACCAGGGCAATCGCCAAACCAACCCGCTCTACTTCGACTTCCATGTACCAGAACCCCATGATTTCGGTAATCACCACGACCAGCACGGTATCGATGATATAGGTGACCTTGACCCGCCCTTCACTGAAGTAGGCTTTAACCGTGCGGAAGAGTTCGACCACGGCCAGAACCATCAACACGTTGACCACCAACTGCCTGAGCGCTTCATGCAGACCGGAACCGGTCAGCATATCCCCGGTGGCGGAGAACAGATCCAGTGCCGTGCGAGCCACGCCGTATGCCATGCCGGCAAGAATCACCAGCAGGAGCAGGCTGAGCAGAGCCCTGCAGAGGGTTTCGAAACAGATCCCCGTGACATCTTTAATTGCATCCTTGTACATAGTTCATCCTTTGCTCTTGAAGGTTTCAACTCCTTTGCATACCAGGATAAGACCTTCCTGTTATACCCAAGTTAGAGTCGTGATAGTTTTCTGCGAACATCCGCGGGATTCCATTTACAGAACGGCGTCCTGCCTATCCGGCAGCGTTCGGGAGGAGAGTCCCTAACACAATCAGAAAACGTCCTTAATCAAATCCAAATATCGCCTGACCATCCTAAGACATGAAAAAATCTGGAGAGGAGGTCACACGATGACTTACATAATGCTCGCTCTGTTGTTGACTTGCCTGTCGGTTATCGGCGTCATCAACTACCACAACACCTGCCGAGCCGCCCGCAAGC
>JAVVDT010000343.1:1109-1347 GCA_032250875.1 Desulfuromonadales bacterium
ACTCCAACGGTATAACGGTTGCCGGGAAGCGGTACCGGAGGCCGTATCCATGCCTTCACTTTCTTGTGAAGAGAGGGAGGGTAAGGTCCTGATCGTCGAAGATGAGCCGGAGATCCTCTTGCCGCTCGCCCACTCGCTGCGCAAAGCCGGCTTTGCTGTTCTGATCGCCGAGGATGGTCTGTCAGCCTGCCGCATCATCGGCAAAGAGAAACCCGACCTGATCCTGCTCGACATCATG
>JAVVDT010000344.1:0-1293 GCA_032250875.1 Desulfuromonadales bacterium
CAGGGTGAGTTTCGCAGACTTGTGCCCGGTCTTTAATCTTCAAGATGTGAGAGAAAGGATTTCTGCAGCCTCAAAGCTTGTAATAAGGGACTTCCTGCGTCATGACTTTGCAAAGAGTTTCTTAAATATTTGTTCGGCTTGCTTCAAACCCGATTCAGTAAAGACGACAGATTTTGCTTTACCAGCAGGGTCACAAATAAGGCCCTTTTCATGCAATCGATTCGTGATGTCCCAATCCAGCTGCTTCCATGCCCTACAATTGTCATGAAGTGTCAAATACAGCAACGCCAGTGCGGCTTCATCTATTTTATCTTCGTCAATTTCCACGGTATTCTCCGAAACATGCAAAAGTACATATCGTTCGAGGCGAGAGAATCCTTGGGATTCGGAAACACTCAAAATTGAGGTGTCCCCGAATCTTAAGAGCGTTAGCATTCTGTCTGACTATACGGGCCAAATTTGCAGCCGGCTCATGGATAGTCCGACAGACTGCTAGGGAACAGTCACCACCGAATATCCCTGAGCCTGGTAGCCAAGCACGGAAATGAAGCCATTGCCCACCTGGTCAATTTCGGGCATAAGGGTTGCGGGATCGATGTCGAGGACTTTGACGGCATACATACAGACCTCCATTTTGATGCCGTCCTTTTTGTACTGACGGATCAGTTCGGCGAACTTGTCGAGGGCCTCATGATCAGCCTTATCGAACCCAGTGCGGTCGGTGCTGATGAGCTTGGTGGCGCCGCCGTGAAAGACGATGACCGTGCGTGGCGGCGCGGCAAGTGCCCGGACGCTCTTGTCCTCGTGCACACCTTTGATCGCCGGCAGAACGACGGTGGCCATCGAAGGAGAGGCGAGGGTGAAGTCGAAGACGGAGTCGAGCCCCTTGACCCCTTCAAGCGCCGCGTATTCACTTGCCATGGCGGGGACGGCAGCAAATGCGAGCAGCATCAGGCAGAATGCGATGCTTACAAAATGTCTCAGAGGTTGATAGCTTTTTCGTGACATGATGAAGTCCTCCAAAAGAGAGTCAAGCTTATTTGTATCGGGAGGAGCTAAAGGGCGGCGCACACTGCGCCGTTCCGGTAGCATAAACTATATCATGGCCTGGAAAGGTTGCATGACCATGGAGCGGCAAACGAGCTAAAATCTGTTCTCAAATATCCAGATTTTCGCTTCGCTCTGTATCGTTCGAAAGCCACCCAGTCCAGCGACTTTTTATTCATTTGTGGCACGAAAAAGTCTAGTATCCTGTAACCTATAGGATTTCGCAAGATTGCGCAGGGATTTGGC
>JAVVDT010000345.1:0-1249 GCA_032250875.1 Desulfuromonadales bacterium
GTGATCGTCAGAGGAGTTGAACGACGGGATATTTTTCTTGATGACACCGACCGGCAGTCATTTCTGGACCGTTTTGCCAATTTGCTGACACAGACGGAAACGGAATGCCTGGCCTGGTCGCTGCTCGACAACCACGTTCACATGCTGTTACGTCCGATGCAAAGCAAGCTTGGACATTTCATGCGGCGGCTCCTGACGGGCCATGCCGTGACATTCAACTTGCGCCATCACCGTAGCGGCCATCTTTTTCAGAACCGCTACAAATCAATCATCTGCGAGGAAGACCCATATCTTCTTGAGCTTGTCCGGTACATTCATCTTAACCCTTTGCGCGCAGGTCTCGTTAAGGACATGGCAGAACTGAATGGGTACCCATGGAGCGGTCATGCCGTTTTGATGGGCCTCAGGGAAATGCCGGAACAGAATGTGGAAGAAGTTCTTGGATATTTCGGCAAACGGGCAAAAGCGGCGCGGGAAAAATATCAGGCATTTGTCGCTGACGGAATCTCGATGGGGAAGAGAGATGAACTTGTGGGAGGAGGTCTCAGGCGGGTGCTGAAACTGGCCGGTGATGAGGAGGTCACCGCTTACGATGACAGAATACTCGGCAGCGCTGATTTCGTCGAACAGCTGAAACAGGAAAAGGAAATAGCCGAAAAACTGGATGATCATATTCCTTTGACGGAGTTGATCCGGCGTGTTGCCGAGTTCGCCCGTGTTGATTCGAAGGAGCTATGTCAACGTGGGAGGAAAACAACGGTGTCGGACACAAAAGGTATCATTTGCTTTCTGGCTGCTCGCAGGCTCGGTTACAGCGGTGAAGCCGTCGCAAAAGCTTTGAGCATCACCCGTTCAGGAGTTTGCAGGGGAGCATCCCGGGGTGCTGCATTGGTAGCAGATAATCCCACTAAATGGGGAAAACTTGAAGAGGTAATCAACAGATCAACTACGTCCCCCTAGGCTAATGGGGAAAACTTGAAGAGGTAATCAACAGATCAACTACCCTTGGACAAGCCGCCACCATCGCCAGCTACAAGGACGAAACTATCCGGAACCACTTCACCCGTCTACTGAAAGGACGGGAGCAGGAGCGCGGCATCAAGATGAAAATGAGGGTCAAGCTGGCGGCCAAACTGCTGGTCATCGCCTGGACTCTGATGAAACGCAACGAAGCCTTTGATCGAGGCTACTTCAAGTCGTAACAGATTTGAAGTGGCCCGCGGCGAGAAGAGCCCGATCAACAACGTAG
>JAVVDT010000346.1:0-1224 GCA_032250875.1 Desulfuromonadales bacterium
TGTAAGTGCGAGGAGACAACGATGACCATCACCATGAGCATCAAAGGCCGTCTGATCCTCTCCGCAACCATCGTCATGCTTCTCAGCGCCCTGGTGCTGGGCGGCTACTCCTACCAGAACCAGGTCTGGCAGCTGCAGCATCGATTCCATGACCTGGCGATCAATGACCACCGCCTTTTCGAAACCCTCCTGCAAACCGATGCAGACGGACTGAGCCGGGCGCTATCGGGCCTGAGTCGACTGGAACCGCTGCTCGAACCGTTCGCCAGAGGCGACCGCGCGGTCCTTCTAGAGGCCTTACAGCCCGTCTTCGCTGAGCTCAAAACCCAGCATCACATAACGCACATGTATTTCATCACCATGGCGGGCGAAGTTTTCCTGCGCGCCCATAAGCCGGAGCAGCATGGCGACAAACTCGAACGCGCGACCTTCCTGCGCGCGGCGGCGACCCGATCAACCTCGCACGGACTGGAAATGGGACGCAATTTTTTCTCCCTGCGCTGCGTCACGCCGGTCTCCCTGCACGGAACCCAGATCGGTTACATGGAAGTGGCCCAAGAGATCGATCACGTCTTTGAACAGATGAAGCACATCACCGGCAACGACTTCGGCCTGTTCCTGCCAGCCAGCTACCTCCAACAGTACGATGCGGCCATGCAGGCCAGTGTCGAGGGAGAATTCAGTCTGCTCTACCCCACCAACCGGGAAACCTTCCTGATGCTTGGCAGGAATTTACCTGATTTACTCAAACAGGGCCTGGACAATTTCGTCGTGGAGCGGATCCGCCTCGCCCGCGAGTCGTATCTGGTCGGCGTCGCTCCGATCCATGACGCCTTCGGCAAGACCGCCGGCGTGCTCCTGTCGCAACGCAACGTTACCTTGCTGTATGATGCCCTCTGGCGCGGGGTCGTCGTCAGCCTGTCCGGCTTCCTCGCCATCCTGGTGGTCGGCAATGCCCTGCTTTACCTGTCGATGCGCAAAAGCCTCACCCTTTTCGAGTCACTGCACGAACACATCCAGAAGGTCACACGGACCTGGGATATCACATCCCGCCTGCGTGTCGACACCCGTGACGAGATCGGCGAACTGGCGACCGATCTCAATCTGATGCAGGACAAGATGCAGAAAATGCAGACGGCCCTGGAGCAGCGGGCCAATGAACTGGCTGCCGCCAATCAGGAACTGGAGTCCTTCGGATATTCACTGAGCCACGATCTGCGCTCG
>JAVVDT010000347.1:0-1162 GCA_032250875.1 Desulfuromonadales bacterium
CCTCTTCAACCTGAACCTCGGTTCTGCCGCTGATTACGAGTAGATGCTGCGTTTTCTCCTGAAGCACAAGGCGGCCACCGTTTATATCCCCGAGATTCTCGTGAAAATGCGGACGGGCGGAGCGAGTAACGCGAACATAGCGAACCGAATCAAAGCCAACCAGATGGATCGCCAGGCCTGGGAAGTCAACGGTCTGAAGCCCTACCCTTGGACCCTCTCTCTGAAACCTTTGCGTAAATTGCCACAGTGGTGGAGAAGGCCGTGTTGTGACTGTTGTGAAGGCGGGACGTAGTTGATATTTTGACATTTCCGCGTACTGAATGGATGTGCTGGTGGCTGTCAGCTGAGAATCAAAACCTTAGAACCGGCGGGTCCAGCCTTCGCCAAGGCTACGGCACGACAAGCGCGTCCCGCCAGACGCCTTACTTTTTTTGCAAGCCTGAATGCCGGGTCGGACCCGTTCAACATGCCGAAATTGTTAGAGAAAGTACCATTTTGACCCCCTTAAAAAGGCCTTAGAAGCATGTTTTTGGGGCTAAAATGGATTTTAATGCAATCAGGTATGCAATTGTTGGGAGGGGCCCATGCCACGAGCTCACCGTTACTACCTGCCAGGCCATGTCTGGCACATCACCCACCGCTGTCATCAGCAAGAATTCTTTCTGAAGTTCGCCAGGGATCGCAAGCGCTGGATCGAATGGCTGTTCGAAGCGAAAATGCGTTATGGTTTGTGTGTCCTGAATTATGTGGCGACTTCCAACCACATCCATCTCCTGGTCAGAGACTGCGGCAATGGCGAGATCGCCAGAAGCCTGCAGCTGGTTGCAGGACGGGTGGCCCAGGAATACAATCTGTCAAACGGGGACACACAAATTGTGTGTCCCCGTTTGACGACCCTCTCCAACAGTGCGCCAAGCTTTCTGGCAACATGAAGTATTCTCTCCATGTTATCGTTTTTGGCCTTCATGCCACATCACCCAGACGGCTTTTCAACTCTTTTATTGCCAACTCCCGCTCCCGCGCCCGCCCATCACGTATTGCGTCGAGCAGCGCCAGTATAGCGTACAACTCCTTGTCCATCAGGGCTGCGTCGGGTACAGACTTATAAAGCGGTGAAAACTCATATCCACGCACTTCTCCCTCTGGGTGGGGCCATACCGGC
>JAVVDT010000348.1:0-1048 GCA_032250875.1 Desulfuromonadales bacterium
GCATTGGCTATCGGGCTGCAGTCTCTGGCGGATTTGACAGTACCAAACAACAGGTAGCCGGTTCCTATACGGTTACGGTGAGCAGCATCGGGACGATAGAAAGGTCCCATCTCATCTTCCTGAGTAGGTTCACAGCGGAATGGTTGTTCTGCAGCGATGGCAGAAAGCGACCAACCAGGAAGGCTGATCAGAACGAGTAAAGCGATCACTGATAATCGCATGGTGGTTTGTCTTTTCATATGTTGCAGTATAGCAAAAACTCAGAAAAGAGTAAGAGGGGTCGGCAGTTAACCCTTTGTGTCGGCTGGAACCAATGAGGGTAAGTTATTAGCTGTGGATCTCGAATCTACCATCTAAAGAATTCGATGGTGGAGCCGATTCCCGTGCCAGGGCGCGGACATAACCGCCCGCTTCAAGGAATCTGGGAACAGACGGCCACAGAGATAGCGTCTGGCGCCGGAGAAAAAAGCAGTTGGCAATTATTTGATCTCATCATTGCCAATCAAGCTGAGGATTTAAATTCGTCTCATAACCCCTTTATCGTCCGGATGCCGAATTCCTTCTGACACAGCTTGGGAATCTGTTTAAGGTCAGTACAGATATGGAGCCCCGGTAGATAAGCTTTATGAACGAGCGCCTGGCCACCGGCAATCAGTTTGATCTGCGGGTTAAGCATTTTGCGCAAGCTGACCAGGTCTTTTTTCGCCTGGGTTGCTGAAAAGTGCGAACTGAAAGAGAGAGCTACAGCATCGATCTGAAATTGTTCGGCAAGTTGCGGCACTTCTGCCAGAGGGAGATCCTCTTGAATCAACTGGCAGGCGATCCCTTGCTGTTGAAAGAGCGCGGCCGCCATGAGCAGGCCAAGTCGATGTCGTTCCCCGCTGAGGGTCAGAAAGAGCATCCGTACAGCTGAAGCAGCGGGGTACTGTTTAATCTCAGCCTTTATGCTGTCTGCAAGCAGGTCAGAAATCAAATGTTCGCGCGCAATGCTGATACTGCCATCGGCCCAGCCCAGCCCAAGGAATTGTATAAGCGGCACAGCCGTCGC
>JAVVDT010000349.1:0-961 GCA_032250875.1 Desulfuromonadales bacterium
TGGTTGATCGCTACCGGCTGGAAAAAATTGGTGGTGTGATTGCCGGCGGAGCCGAACGTCAGGATTCGGTGCGCAAGGGTCTGGAAGCCTGTGGTGCGGCGAATCAGGATGTCATCCTGGTTCATGACGGCGTCAGACCTTTTTTCCCGAATGATCAGATCGGTCCTTTGGTGCAGTTGGCAGCTATTGAAGGTGCAGCCTTGCTGGCCATCCCGGCACAGGACACGATCAAAGAGGTGTTTGACGGTCTGGTCCGGTCAACGCTAGATCGCCGCCTGCTCTGGCAGGTACAGACGCCCCAGGCCTTTCGTTGTGAACGGATTCGTGAAGCCCACCGGCGGGCTTATAGCGCCGGTTATATCGGAACGGATGATGCTTCGCTGATCGAATGGTGCGGTTGGCCGGTTGCCGTGCTGACCGGGCATCCCCATAATATCAAGATAACCACGCCGGAAGACCTGGCTCTGGCCAGAGCCTTGCTGGCGGCAGGAGAGGTGAGCCTGACGTGATGCGTATCGGCCACGGTTTTGACGTCCATCGTCTGGTTCCGGATCGTCCTCTGGTTCTGGGTGGCGTGACGATTCCTTACAAACACGGCCTGTTGGGCCATTCGGATGCCGATGTGCTGCTGCATGCGGTTTGCGATGCGATTCTCGGCGCACTTGGCCTTGGCGATATCGGTCGTCATTTCCCAGACACGGATGCAGCCTATCAGGGGATCGACAGCATGCTGTTGCTTGAACATGTAGTTTGCCTGGCACAGGCGCGTGGCTTCCGGGTCAGTAATCTTGATACCACGATCGTTGCCCAGCGTCCCAGGCTGGCACCGCATGTCACCGCAATGACAGCCAACCTGGCCAAAGCCTGTCAGATCCCGAGCGATGTTGTGAATGTCAAAGCCACGACCACCGAACAGCTTGGCTATGCCGGTCGCGGTGAAGGGATCTGCGCCTATGCAGTG
>JAVVDT010000034.1:0-15758 GCA_032250875.1 Desulfuromonadales bacterium
CAGAAACTCAAAGCCGGATCGGTTGCAGAAGTGACCTTGCAGGGCGAAGGGATAAACGGATCTTTTTCCGAAGAGATCCTCCTCTCCGCAGAACAGGTGACTACAAAACATTTTGATGGTGAACGCAGCTTCTCTCGCTTTCACACCATCTTGCCACCGTTAGAAGACTCCAGCTTGTTGCCTCTGCTTGAAGAACAACAAGTGAAAGTACAGGTTAAACCCGCTGAGGACACTTCGCTCTGGGTGACTGTCTTCATTAACTTGCTGCCCTGGATACTCATCATCGGTGTCTGGTGGTTTGTCATTAACCGGATGCGGCAACAGGGCGGCATGGGTGGCAACATGTTGAACAAGTTTGGCAAATCAGGCGCCCAGCTTTATTCCCGGGAGCAGTCTCCAGTGACCTTCGAAGATGTTGCTGGCCTGCAGGAAGCCAAGCAGGAGCTGCAGGAGATCATCGTCTATCTGCGCGATCCTAACAAGTTCGCCAGGCTTGGCGGCAAGGTACCACGCGGGATTCTCCTGGCCGGACCGCCAGGAACCGGCAAGACCTTGATGGCTCGTGCCGTAGCCGGAGAAGCAGAAGTCCCTTTCTTCAGTATTTCTGCCTCGCAGTTCATTGAAATGTTTGTCGGCGTTGGTGCCAGCAGGGTTCGTGATCTGTTTACCAATGCCAAGAAAAATGCACCAAGCATCATCTTTGTTGACGAACTGGATGCTGTCGGCCGAGCACGTGGCACCGGCTTGGGCGGTGGCCACGATGAGCGCGAGCAGACTCTCAACCAGTTGCTGTCGGAGCTTGACGGATTCGCACCGCATGACGAGGTCATCGTTTTGGCGGCTACTAATCGACCGGATGTGCTGGATGCGGCATTATTGCGTCCCGGCCGCTTCGATCGGCAGGTTGTTATCGAACGTCCCGACTGGCGAGACCGGGTCAAGATCCTTAAGGTTCATACGCGACAGATGCCGCTCGGTGAGGATGTCGATCTGGAACTGATCGCCAAGGGCACACCCGGTATGGTTGGCGCCGACATCCAGAGCCTGGTCAACGAAGCCGCATTGATTGCCGCCCGAGAGGATAGCGATAAGGTTGCCATGCCTCATTTCGAGCGGGCTAAAGATCGGCAGCTGATGGGGATGGAACGCAAGCTGTTCATGTCCGATATGGAACGAAAAATCACCGCTATTCACGAATCCGGTCATGCCCTGATTGCCAAGTGTCTGCCGAATACCGACCCTGTACATAAAATCACCATCATCCCTCGCGGCCAGGCACTGGGTGTAACCCAGCAACTGCCCGAAGACGACCGCTACCATTTCCCTCGCAGTTATCTTCTTAGCAGAATGAGCGTCATGCTCGGTGGTCGGCTCGCCGAACTGGAAATATTTGGAGAATGTTCGACGGGAGCACAGAATGATCTGAAGCAGGTGATGGATTTGGCGGAAAAGATGGTCTGTCAATGGGGCATGAGCGATCGTCTGGGTCCACTCAGCTATCCGCGCGGTGAAGAGCACCCGTTTCTTGGCCGCAAACTGGCCACAGAAAAAACCTTCAGTGAAAAAACCGCATGGATCATCGATCAAGAGATCAAAAACCTGGTCAACGTTGCTGAAAAATGTGCTTCGGCGGTCATAGGTAAAAACCGCAAGATTCTTGAATTACTGGCAGAATTGTTGCTCGAGGAGGAATCGCTCGACCGACAGCACTTAGAAGAGTTTTTATCTGACAAAAATCTGGTTTTTCCTGAGGAACATTGTACGGAAGAGCGCCGGGAACAGTCCGAGGATTGATGGCACAATCAAACCAGGTTCTTTTCAGCTCATCATATTGAAGTGGCTGTGCACATTATTGAACTTTGCCGGTGTGGCGTAATTGTCCTTTGAGAATTCGATCGTCAGAGGCTACCTGCGGTATACTCAGTAAAAAGAGAACAGGCTTTCCACGTTATTACCTGATGGAGGATAAAATGACTCAGACAGTGCACCTGACTTCGAGCGCGCAGCTTTATGAGAATGAATACGGTGAGTTGGCAATCAGGTTCGAAAACAATCGGGTTTTCGAATGCGTTGGAAGGAACTCTGAAAAGAGTTTCGTTACTGAAGCCCTGGAATTTATTAAAAGCGGCGTGCATCCCGCGCAATGGCAGGAGATGCCATTTCGCAAACTTTTGCATGATGGTCATGGTTGGCAGCTGATAAGCAGTATCGGATTTCTCGATGGCGACGAAACCAGACCGGCTGTCGGTCTGGATGTCAAACCTGAAAAACTGGGTGACCAGGCCAGACGTTATCTGCAGTCTGACATGCCGCAGATTCTCTCCTGAGACAAAGTGATGGAGATGCAACGCCATCCCGTGAGTTTTGGCAAGGACATCATCTTTTATCTTGTAATTGTGGCTGTTTGCAGTACCTTTCGACTAAAATTTCCAGATCCTTTTTCAGTAACGGCTTGCCGATTATATTATCCATACCGGCATCCAGACAGGCTTTGCGCGTTTCCTGTAAAACGTCAGCGGTCAGTGCAACGATGGGAATGTGTTGTCCCTGTGGTTCCATACTGCGGATTATGCGGGTAGCGGCCAGGCCATCCGTGCCTCGCATATGCACGTCCATCAGGATCAGATCAATGCCGCCCTTTTCAAACGCCTTAACCGCCGCCTCGCCATCCGATACAATGTCCAGCTTCCATTTCTTGTGAGCCAGAATAACCTGCATCACCTGCTGGATATCTGGATCGTCTTCAGCCAGCAGAATGTGGCAGAGGGGGAATGGTTTCCGGCCAGCATTGGCAGGAGCGGGTGTCGCGGTGAACTGCGAACGACGGCTGATGCGCTGGTTATTGTCAAACGGCATGGTGAAGAAGAAGCTGCTGCCTTTTCCTTCGATGCTTTCGACCCAGATCTTTCCTCCCATCTGCTCGACGATCCCTTTGCAAATTGATAAACCGAGACCGCTGCCGCCGTAACGGCGGGTGATTGAAGCATCGACCTGACTAAAGCTCTCGAACAGCAATCCCAACTTGCTTACGGGAATGCCGCAGCCACTGTCTTTGACGGTAAAAAACAGCTCTTGGGGACTTTTTACCTTTGTGACTTCGGACAATTCAGCGCTCACTGCTATGCTTCCCGCATCGGTGAACTTGATGGCGTTGCTGATCAGGTTGGTCAAAATCTGGCGCAGCCGGTTCTGATCGCCGAAAATTGTCGCGGGGACTTCGTCCGCTATCTCCAGATGCAGCGACAGCCCCTTACGTTCGGCCATGCTGCGCAGAATTGCCGCGGTTTCTTCGACGCACTCCCTGATGTTGAAGGGTTTATGTTCCAGAATCAGGTGTCGGGCCTCGATTTTAGAGAAATCGAGGATGTCACCGAGCAGTTCAAGTAATCCCTTGCTGGCCGTTTCGGCCAAAGCAAGACACTTTGCCTGGGGTTCATTGAGGTTTGCATTCTGCAGAAAATCCAGGGCACCAAGGACGATCGTCATCGGCGTGCGAATCTCATGACTCATGTTGGCCAGGAATTGACTCTTGGCCTGACTGGCTGCTTCCGCCCTTTGTTTGGCTAGACGCATTGCATTTTCCATATCCAGGCGACTGGTAATATCCTGGATAGAAAGCAGAATGCGCTCTTCCCGGGCGGTCATGGGTCGGGCGGAAACCAGCATCGAGCGCTCGCCAAGGGC
The DNA here is from genome assembly GCA_032250875.1 of Desulfuromonadales bacterium. GTDB lineage: Bacteria > Desulfobacterota > Desulfuromonadia > Desulfuromonadales > BM103 > M0040. The sequence goes on from JAVVDT010000034.1 coordinate 3,685, forward strand.
AGGAAAATCAATCTTGACCAAAAAATCGTCCATCTGGCGACTTTTTGGAAGGATCTCTTCAAGCAACTGCTGCAGATCCGAATTGTTCCATTGTCCTGAACCGAGCTCGAAAATCAGCTTGCCTTCGGTCTCCGCCGGTGAAACCTGAAATTTCTGGTAAAAAGCCGGGTTGGCAGTTTGTACCCGGAAGTTTTTATCGAGAACCAGCAGCGGAAGTTTAACCGCCTCAACGATGTCCAAAGCGTACTGGAAGGCCCGCTCCACCTCTGCGATCGACTGTTTCAGACGATCGATGTCGATCAGAGTCAAGACTGCCCCTTCAATTTTATCGGCGACAGTGCGGTATGGGCGGATGCGCAGCAGCTTCCAACGCCTCTCGGCATCGAGCAGTTCATGTTCCAAAGGTTGACCGAAGTCCATCACCTGCTTCAGCGAAGACTCCAGATTCGGAAGTTTGAGCCGCAGGTTGATATCGCTCAGCGGACGGCCGACATCACTTCTGCGGACATTGAGATGTTCACCCGCGGTAGGGCTGATGCGACGGATAATCATCTCTTTGTTGACGATAACAAAAGGAATCTCGGCACTCGCAATCAGGTTGCTGAGGTCCTCATGTGAACGCGACAGCTCTTCATTGCGATCCTGCAGCTCCTGATTGACTGTCGAGAGCTCCTCGTTGCTCGATTCGAGTTCTTCCTTGGCGGTTTCAAGTTCCTCGTTGAGACTCTGCAGCTCCTCATTGCTGGAGAGGATTTCCTCGTTGGCGGTGCGGAGATCTTCAAGGGCATGATCTTTGTCCTCAATCAAAGTCTGCTGGTAGGCATGGCTGGCTGCCAGATCCTGTTTCAGTCGCACCAGCTCCCGCTGATAGGCAGCAGGCAGAGACTCGTCGCTGACCTGATTGTCGTCGCCTGTCACCGCCGGCTGAGCGTGAAACTCGACCAGGAAAAACTGCTGGTCCTCGCCTGCGCTAAAGGGAATCACTTCCAGCTGTACCAGCCTTTCACCTTCATCAAGTTGAACGTCAAGACCTTCGCGGCATTTTGACTCCCCATCTTTGCAAGCCAGGTGTATTAGGGTCTGCAATTCCAAGCGCAAGGGATCACGGACCATCTTCAGCAAATCGAGGGTCGCTTTTCCGGGAACCGGCTGCAAAAAAGAACCGGTATCTCCACGGAAATGGCGGATTTTTAAATCGCGGTCGACGACCACCGCCGCTCGGTTGTATTTGCGCAGGAGCAGAAGCTCCACTTCCCGTTCAAGGTTTGGCTCTTGGGTCGTCCCGGGAGCAGATTGACGCTTATCCATAGTGTGATTCTGCCTGTGAACATCGCGCAAGGATCTACCTGGCCAGAATTCTATTTTAGAATGCTCAATGCCAACTTTCTTAACATAGATGCGGGCCTTCGGATCGATCATAGAGAACATACCGTCAAACTGACCGATACTCTCCGACTGGCCGAGGAGCAAATAGCCGCCGGAATTCAGGGCGTAGTGAAACAGCGGGATGACACGTTTTTGTAAAACCGGTCCAAGATAAATCAGCACATTGCGGCAGCTGATCAGGTCGAGGCGGGAGAAAGGTGGATCGATAGTGAAGTCCTGGCGTGCAAACACACACATCTCCCGCACCAGTTTCTTGATCTGGTAGCCTTGCCTGGTTTTATCGAAGAATTTCTCTATCCGGCGAGACTCAACCTCCGCCAGATCAGCCTCCGAGTAGAGACCGTGGCGAGCTTTTTCAATGGCTGAGTCGCTAAGATCGGTGCCGAAAATCTGCACCTGTATCCCTGTTGATTGATTACCAAGGTATTCGAGCAGACTGATCGCCAGAGAGTAAACCTCCTCACCGCTGGCGCAACCGGGGACCCAGATGCGCACCGGCTGGTCACGATCCCGATTTTTTAACAGAGCCGGGAAGACCTGTTGCTTGAGTGTGTCAAAGACCTCCTGGTTACGAAAGAAACTGGTCACCTTGATCAGCAGATCTTCCTTGAGGATTTTCAACTCATCGGGTGAATCTGCCAACCTGGCCGCGTAGTCTGACAAGGTTTGCACCCGGTTTAAGGCCATGCGCCGCATGATACGCCGCCTCACTGTGCTTTGTTTGTAGTTGGAAAAATCGACTCCTGTCTTGCGCAATAGCTGTTGGATCGGCTCCAGTTCATTCTCTGTATCCGTTGCCGTGCGCGGGGGCTCGGGCAGAGCCTCAGGATAAAGGTGGGGATGACGAGCGATATTCCCTAGCAACCGACCAATCTCGATGGCGCTACCGCAAAAATCGACCTTGCCGGTCAGCAGAGCTTGACGTGGCATGCTTGTATATTCTGCAGTCTTTTCTGTTTGGACCAGGGTCAGTCCACCGGCGTTGCGAACGTCGATCACCCCTTTGGCACCATCTGAATTCGACCCTGAAAGAACTACGGCGATGGCCTGTTCCCTAAATTCGCGGGCCATAGCCATAAAGAAACTGTCAATAGGGCGAAAAGTTCCAGGCGGTTGCTCGCGTTTCTCCAGGTGTAGGGTCCGGCCTTCGAGTGCTAGACTATAACCGGGGGGGATAATCGACAAGGTGTCCGGTTGCAGGGGTTGCCCGTCTTGTGCGGTCTGCACCGCCATTGGAGTAGCTTTGGCAAGGATTTCCGGGAGGGAACTTTCGTGACTGGGGTTAAGGTGCTGGATCAGCACAAAAGCCATGCCGGTGTCCGCTGGCAACTCTTCAAGCAGTTCCCGCAGTGCCTTGAGTCCTCCGGCTGAGGCGCCGATGCCGACCACCGGCATGGTGCTCCACTTTTTTGTATTCTCTCTCGGACCCTTCACTGCCGACTTCGTCCCGGGTTTGTTCTCTGGATTCCGGGATTTCATATCGTCCTTTTTGGATGGTGTGGTTTTTTTCTGCCGATCCTGATTTTGCCTGGACATCGATTCCCCTTCACAGATATCAATCAGCAACGCTATCCAGTTCGCTAAAAACGTAACGTCTTGATACCCGCTGAGATATAAATAAATCCGGCATGAAAGACTGGATAATTCTAGTCGAAAGACAGCGTTTTGCAAAATATGAGCTGCAGCACACTGACAGTTTCTCGATTATCCTAATGGTCGTACATGGGAGCTTTTTTCTACCATGGAAAGTAGCAAAAGTCCCATTGTCTGTCTATGTATGGCAGGTAAAATTGCTATATAATTCATTGAGGTTGATCGTCGACCTGATCTTTTGCATTATTAGTTTCAGGGTTCGCACCATAACGATGAAAGGAGCATGTGATGTCTAAAGAATACACTGACAGATTTACAGAAGCAGAAAAAGAACTTCAAGAGAAATCCGGTTTTATCTGTGAAAGCTGCAATAAAAAGTATCACAAAGACGAAGCCAAAAAACAGGGCAATACCTGTTGCGGCAGAACGATGAAAGAATTGGTGCAGGAAGGCTTCGGACCTTAAATATAACGACCCCGGAGTTTCATGGTCAGCGAAGCAAACAGGACAGAACAAGCGGAGGTCAGTGTCCGGCATCAAGCAGGAGACTCACAGGAAACCTTTGCAGAATGGTGCCGATAGCTATTTTCGTTTCTCCTGCCAAATGTGCTCCGCTGAGCACATCCTGCCAACCAGCTTGGCCAGACATCGGCAGGTTCAGAAAGGTCTCCTGCCACACGTCATGACCCAAAGGCAGTTCGCCTTCCTGGAGCCACCCCGCCAGATACCGCGGCGCCACAGTAATCGCATGGATCTTATTGTGCATGCGGGCATAGGCTATCACATGCTCTTTACCAGGGCCGCTCGCCTCAAGTGGAAGATAATCCCCTTCCTGGAAGAGTAAAGGGTTGCGGTTGCGAGCACTGAGAGCCTGATAAATTAGAAATTGCTTGATTCGTCCATTCTCCATGTTCGCGAGCAACTCAGCGATCAATCCCTGCAGATCATTCACAGCCTGTTTGCGAATCTCCCGTAAGGAGGATTTGCGTCTTGCATAATCGATCGGTCGGCGATTGTCAGGATCAACCAGGCTCAAATCCCAGAACTCTGTTCCCTGGTAAAAATCCGGAATGCCTGGAGCGGTCATCTTGATCAAAGTCTGGGTCAGGGAGTTGAGCATTCCAAAATGGGCCACCTTGCGCTGAAAAGGTAGAAAATCTTGCAGAAACGCATTGTTCCGATACGGTGTCAGGAGCTTGTCGATAAAGGACAGAAAGGCCTCTTCGTAAGCATTATCCGGTTTGATCCACGCCGTATGGACCTTGGCCTCACGCACAGCCTTGACCATGTAGTCTCTGATTCTGGGCAAGAAATCGGGATCGTTCTCATTATCACAAGGGAAAGCACCGACCAGGGTTTGGTAAAGGAAATATTCATCGTTTTTATCTGGAGCCTTATGGCGCTTGACTGTACGCTTCAGACTTCGATTGATGCTGTTCCAGTTCCTGACCTGGCGCCCCCACTCCTGGGGAATCTCCGAGAGAACGTTCAAACGCGACCGCACGTCTTCGCTGCGTTTGGTATCGTGAGTCGTAGAAGCATTCAGAGAGTGCGGCCAGAATTCACGGCGTGTCCGGTTAAAGGCGTGGAATTCCTCCAGCGATAATCCGAACATCTCAGGGTTGCCGCCCACATCGTTAAGGGATAGCAGCCGATTGTAGTTGTAGAGGACGGTATCCTCGAGACCTTTGGCCATGATTGGTCCGCTGAATTGCTGGAAGCGCATGGTGAAATGCAGCCACTGGGGTCTCTCCTCGGCCGGCAGGAACTCTTCCAGTTGCAGTAGAAGGACCCTGCCAAGGTAATCCAGCTCGTTCAAAAGATCCGGGTTTCTCTCTCTCGCCAGCGCTACGGTTTCCTCAATTATCCGGTAATCAAACTGCCGGATTTCATCCGGGGCCAAGTAAGTGCGGTACACAGGGAACAGCGCAAGAACTTCAATAATCGCCTGCTTCAGGCTGTCCATGGTGATGTCGCTGGCGTAACGATGACGGCTGGCGATATTTTTGAGGAGATGGGCGAGATTATTGACATCACCGAACATGTGCCTTTTGATGATCAGTTTCTTCTTTTCATAGGCCAGGTCCTGGAAGGATTGACGCGCTCCGGTGAAGCCTCGGTAGAGGCGGGACATGGCTTTCTCGTTGTCAGTCTGACAACAAACGCCGTTGAGCGCGTGCATGAAATCGTATCCAGTAGTCCCCTGAACGGGCCAGTCGGCAAGAGGCTCCTGCCAGTCCAGAATCTTTTCGACCACCATATAGGTTGACGGGGCCTCCTTCCTGAGGCGCCGCAGATAGGCTGACGGGTCATAGAGACCGTCGATATGATCGATTCTGAATCCTGTGAATTGTCCGTCCCGCAGCAATCGCAAAGCCATGGCATGGGTAGGCACGAAGACGTCTTCGTCCTCTACCCGCACCGAGATCAAGTCATTGATGCTGAAAAACCGGCGATAATTGATCTCTTCGGTGGCAACTTTCCAGAAAGAGAGACGAAACCATTGGTCGGCCAGGATAGCTTCGAGAGCGTTGAAACTCTCCGGCTCGCCACGACGCCCGTTGAAGAATCGTAACGCCGTGTCGATGGCTCGCTGGATCGCCGGGTTTTTGTCATAGAGCGACCAGAGGGTATGTTTGATGAATTTGACCTGGTCATGGCGTTCGCCATTGTCAATTTCGCGGCGCAGGGTCTTGAGGATATAAAGCACGCCCAGCAATTGCATATAATCCGGATGATCTTCTCCCAGATCATGAAGCAGAGACGGAATGGCCTCGGCAAGGATTGTCAGATAGCTTTCGATTTTGAGGGGGAAGTGCTGGTCATAGTAGTTAACGGCAAAACCGGTTTCAGTGTAACCCAGCTTGAGTTCCGCGGCTTCCAGAGCCTGGCCGTAGAAACTACCGAGGAACGGTGTCAGGACCTTGCCACGGATTCCCTCGTAATAATGATCCCAGTCGATGTCAAAATAGCCGATAAAAGCGGAGGCAGGACCATTTTCCAGGATATCGGCAAGAAACGGGTTTTGTGCATCGAAGGCCATGTGATTGGGGACCATGTCCTGCAGCCAACCGAGCCGCAATGTCCTGACCTTGTTGGTGAGCTCACTGAAATCTTTGGCAGAACCCAGTTCCGGGTTGATTTCTTCTGGATTGACGATGTCATAACCATGTTCACTGCCTTGCCTGGCATGAAAGATGGGTGAAGCGTAGATGTCGGAGATGCCCAGATCTGCGAGATAGGAGATAATTCCCGATGCTTTCCGGAAGCCGAAATCCGGTTTAAACTGGATGCGATAAGTCGCCTTGGGTATACGCATCACAGATATTCCTCCGGCAACAGATCCCGACTGTAAAGGGCCGTGCTCAATGGTGCCATGGTGATTTTCTGCGCACGGGCGGCTTGCGCCGGCAAAGAACTGCCTGGGCCGGCCCAGCGGGATTCTGCAGAGTCCAGGAGTTTGCCCCAGTTTCCCGGCTGATCGGGAAACAGAAAAGTGAGCTCCTGGTGGCTGAAGTTGAAAAGAATGAGCACCTGCGAATGCTGGTGCCAGCGACGCATCATGATCAACTTCTCACCGGCCGTCACGGACAACTCCAGCTGTTGTTTATCGAGCAGCGCCAGGGGCGGCAAGTCCCGACGCAGCGTAATCAGTTCCCGGTAGAAGTCCAACATTACACGGTGTTTAGCTTGGCAGCGCGCTTGCCAGTTCAGCTTCGCGCGCAGAAAAGTGTCTAAAGCATTTGGATCGGGGGGTTCGCCAGACCAGTTCAAGCTCTGGAGTTCTTTTTTGCGTCCGTCACTGACCGCGGCTTGCAGTTCGACATCCGCGAAGTCTACGAAAAAGGGAAACGCTGCCTCCTCAGCATACTCTTCCCCCATGAACAGCAAGGGGATGTAAGGAGAAAAAAGAACCGCCGCAGCTGCCAGCTTGGCAGCGTCAAAGCCGGCCAGAGTGATCAGCCGCTCACCGCCTGTACGATTGCCCACCTGATCGTGGTTCTGGCTGCAAACAACCATCTGCTTTGCAGGCCGGTCGGTGGAAGAGCTGCCATGATGACGCTGACGGTACGCCGAGTAGCGCCAGGAATAAACGAATCCCTCGCTATAGGCTTTAGCCAGATCTTCAACTGCTCCGAAGTCCGCATAATAGCCTTGCTTTTCATTAGTGAGCAAAGTGTGCAGGGCATGATGGAAATCATCGTTCCACTGAGCGTCCAGGCCGTAGCCACCCTGCTCGATGGAATTGATGACCCGAGCATCGTTGAGATCGCTTTCAGCGATCAAGGGGAAGGCGCGACCCTGCACGTCAGCGAAGCTGTCGACCTTTTCCGCCAACTCCTGCAGGAACGGCTTGGCTGAAAAATCATAGATGCCATGGATAGCGTCGAGACGCAGTGCATCCACGTGAAACTGACGCAACCAGTACAAAGCATTTTCGATAAAATAGTTGCGGACCTCGTCGCCCCCCGGCCCGTCGAAGTTGATGGCGTCTCCCCATGGGGTGCGATAACGCTTGGTGAAATAGGGTCCGAAATTGTTCAGGTAATTGCCCTCGGGGCCAAGATGGTTGTAAACAACATCCAGGATCACCGACAGACCCTGATTGTGACAGGCATCAACCAGCTCTTTCAACCCCTGCAAGCCTCCATAGCTGTTCTGCACTGCAAAAGGACTCGCTCCATCGTAGCCCCAGTTGCGTTCCCCGGGAAATTGAGCGACGGGCATTAACTCAATTGCAGTGATTCCCAGAGCCTTAAGTTCGGCAAGCCTGGGAATCACTGCGGCAAAGGTACCCGCAGGGGTGAAGGTGCCGACATGCAGTTCGTAGATGATCAATTTGCTCAGTACATGTCCGCGCCAATCCTGATCGGTCCATTTAAAGGCGTCCTGATCGATAACCCGGGAAGGGCCATGCACACCGTGAGGCTGATATGACGAAGCGGGGTCAGGTCGCTCGATGACTTTATCGAGTTGATAGAAATAGTCTGTTCCCGGCAGAACTTCTTCCGCCAGGAGATGCCAGTAACCCCGCGCAAGCTTTGTCATGGGCAAGATGCGCACGTCGGGTGCGTTAATCTTTACCGCAATGTCACTCACACGCGGAGCCCAGACGACAAATTCGCATCGCCGCTCGCCAAGATAGTTCGCGCCAATCTGCATGACTGCTCCTTTGCTCCTTTTTGTAACAGACTCCTGGGATATCGGTTTTATAAGAATATATGCTTATCCATTTAACTCAAGTAGAGCCCCGGTCGGATTTTTGAAAAAATGAGCAGTCTGTCAGACCATACGGGCCGAAGCGCAAGCTTGGATGTTTGAGAACAGATTTCAGTTCATTTGCAACGAAGGTGAGTCCAATAATTAACGCGGAGACGCGGAAAAGAATGACCAAAGTGTCAGTCCTTTTGCTTTCAAAATGTTTTTTCACTCTGTTTCCACTGCGTCTCCGCGTTAAACCTTCTTTTGGGTTATAGAACCGAAATTTTAAGTAGAAAATTTCTACTCGGAAGAGCTGGATCACGGAGAATTTTGCTACGAAACAGGTGGCCCAATTGCCAAAGCAGCTTCAGGTGCTATAGTTATCTTGTTATATTCGCTTGTAATATGCCTTTTTGGGGTTGCTCTGCCAGCAGACTGCTCCACATCGGCAACAACGATTTTTCAAATGGATGATGGCAACAGACTCCTGAAAACGCAGCACATGATCGGAAAAGTTTTGTTTCCGGTTGAAAGGATTTATGAACGAGCTACGGATTCTCATTGTGGATGACCACCCGGTGGTCGGAGAGGGCTTATGCATCTTCCTGAAAGCATATCCCGATATAGAGGTGGTCGGCACCGCCAGTGACGGTCTTGAGGGTTTCGAAATGCTCGTCCGACACGACCCGGATATCGTTCTGCTTGATATGGGCATGCCAAAGCTTGATGGGGTTGAAGCGATCCAACTCTACCTGCGGAAAAAGCCGAATTTGGGTATCGTGATTTTTTCCGGTCATAAAAACGATGTCAATGTCTATCAGGCTCTGGATGCCGGGGCCAGGGGTTACGTGGTCAAAGGTAATCCCATCTCTCAAGTGGTCGATGCCGTGCGCGAAGTCCATCGCGGCGGCTACTGGCTTAGCTCTGAACTGACCAGCGGTGTCATCAACTCTTTTTTGAGAAGACCAGACCAGCACCCGCACGAACTTGATGCCTTTAAATCCCTTACATCGAGAGAGCAACAGGTTTTCCGGTTGTTTGCCAAGGGAATGGAGACCAGGGAAATCGCCGATCTTCTCAACATCAGCCCGAAAACCGTAGCCAAGTACCGGGTGGCTGTCAAACAAAAGCTCAACCTCAAGAATGTGGTTGAGATGGCCAACTACGCCACGCGTATCGGTCTGTCCGAGATCGACATGCAGCTTTCGAACTGATGCCTCTTGCCTCCTCCGCCTACAGGTGGCAGATCAAATCTGATAGCCTGTTTTAAACCTGGTATATTACAGAACCCTGCTTGCATTACCTGTCTGCCCGCATCCATTCAAGCTGTGCAATCAGAGCCATCGACTTCCTCATGGCTCTCTCAGCTGATTTCGGCTGAACTCAACAATTCAGCGTGTCAATTCCCTGCGAACAAAATTGAGCGTACCGCCGGCCAGCAGATGCCGGCGTTGACGGTCTGAGACTTCAAGCAAAGTCATCACCATCCGGTCACCGATTTTCACCGGGATTGTGCTTGAATCGTTTTCCAGGTGTTCGCGAATGTCGGCAAAAATCACCTTGTCATGCACATTGACATCATCGTAGTCATCGGGATTTTTGAAAGTCAACGGCAGGATGCCGAAGTTGCAGAGGTTGGCTTTATGGATGCGGGCAAAGCTCTTGACTATTTTGGCTCGCACCCCAAGATAACGCGGAGCCAGCGCAGCATGTTCGCGGCTTGAGCCTTGACCGTAGTTGTCTCCGCCGATCACAACAGCGTTGTCCATCTGTTTGATGCGTTTGATGAACGCTTCATCAACCAGATGAAAGACATACTCGCTGATTGCTTCGATGTTCGAACGCAGCGGCAAAATTTCGCTGCCGGCCGGCATGATGCCGTCGGTCGAGATGTTGTCCGCTACCTTGATAGCCACTTCAGCCTGCAAAGTTTCCGGCAGACTGTCGAATTTTGGGAAGGGCTTGATATTGGGACCGCGTTTGATTTCCGTATCTTGCAGTTCGTCTGACGGAAATATGATTGAACTGTCATCGATCTGGTATGTCTCCGGATCGACGATATTCGGATATGACATCTCTTCCGCCAGTGCGCGTGGGTCGGTGATCTGTCCCTTGAGTGCAGCCGCGGCAGCGGTTTCCGGGGAGCAGAGATAGACCTGATCATCCTTGGTCCCCGATCGTCCCGGAAAATTGCGAGGAAAGGTGCGCAACGACACTTCACCGGTTCCTGGAGCCTGGCCCATACCGATACAACCAAGACAGCCGCTCTGATGGATACTTGCTCCTGCCATCAGCAGAGCCATCACGCCGCCTGCCGCAGCAACATTTTCAAGAACCTGGCGACTGCCGGGATTGACGTGAAAAGAGGTGCCAGAATGAGAATGCCGTCCCGCAACAATCCTGGCTGTGACCATCAGATCGCGGAATGAAGAGTTGACTGATGAACCGACGATCACCTGATCGACCTTGATGCCGGCGACATCATGCACAGCCTTGACGTTACCGGGAGAAGTCGGACAGGCTATCAGCGGCTCGACTGTCGCGAGATCGAGTTCAGCATGTTCGTCGTAATGACATCCTTTATCTGCATTGAGTTCAACCCAGGTGTCACTGCGCCCTTGCGCCTGAAGATACTCTCGGGTGCGTTCATCCGAGGGAAAGATGGTGCTGGTAGCACCAAGTTCGGTTCCCATGTTGCCAATCGTTTCACGATCGGTTGCCGATAAGTTGGCAACCCCTGGTCCGTAATATTCGATCACCTTGCCGACACAACCCTTTACATCATAGCGTCTCAACATCTCAAGAATGACATCTTTAGCACTCACCCACTCAGACAGTTTTCCGGTCAATTTGACACCAAAGACCGTCGGGCAGGGAAGAAAGTAAGGTCGGCCGGCCATGGCCAATGCGACATCCAGTCCGCCGGCTCCAATCGCCAGCATTGAGATTCCGGCGGCACCCGGAGTGTGACTGTCTGCACCAAGCATCGTCAGACCGGGACGGCCGAAGCGCTCCATGTGTACCTGATGGGAGATACCATTGCCCGGCCGACTGAAATGGATTCCGTAGCGGGCGCTAGCGGTTTGCAGGTAACGATGATCGTCAGCATTCTTGAAGTCGGTCTGCAGCAGGTTATGGTCTACATACTGAGCGGCCAGATCGGCTTTGACGCGATCGAGGCCGAGCGCTTCAAATTCGAGCATGGCCATGGTGCCGGTGGCATCCTGAAGCAAGGTGTGATCGATACGAATACCGATTTCACTGCCTGTGGTCAATGTGCCGTCGACCAGATGGTCGGCGAGTATTTTTCTGGTCAGGTTCTCTGGCATTGTTTGCTTCCCTTGCTACAGGCATTCAGCCTTTCGGCGTTATGTTCAGCAACCCCTGCTCGGCAATCGCTGCACCGGAAACATTGTGACCACCCGAACGGGTCGAAACCAGGAGTTCGTGCTCGCGGGCAAAGTTTACCGTTGCAACGACATCTGCCGTGCCGGCACAACTGGCTATCAATGCCGGGTGTCGGTCGATCAAACCGTTCCATACTTTGCGGGCGGAGTCATAGTTGCCGTCGCCGGGTCGGATAAGCTGCCCATGCAAACGGGTTTCCAGCTTTTGCACTTCGTTTTCATCAAGACGGGTCAAAACACCATCTTTTTTCAATATTTCGATTAAGGACACCGGTCGTCTCCCTTCGTAAACACGAGTTCAGGAGTTTCCAAGGCTATGATTTCCTAAGTTAATCGAATCCTTACGTCATTTTTTTTAAAGAATATCAAGAGTGTTTTAGAGAACAATGAGTAATTTGCTACTTTTGCAGTACGTCAATTGCTCATCACAATCAGGCAGGATTCTGGATACCGTTGGAATGGTGAAGAGACCGTGCATTAGAAATG
>JAVVDT010000350.1:0-931 GCA_032250875.1 Desulfuromonadales bacterium
GGTCGATACCGTAGAGGTAGAGTTCGCAGTTGTGCCAGTCGTCAGAGGTAAAGTGCGGCAGGTAATCCTCTTCCAGACCGTAGGAGTGCCCGGCAGGGTCGTTGCGTGGATGGGGAAGGGGTGAGTCGGCCTGGAAAGGAAGGTAGCGATAGGGTGGAAATGGACACTGCGTGTAGCGCGGCAGATCGGGCTTGGTGAAGATCGGTTCCATGGTTTCGCTCCGCATGTGCAGCCTCATTCTTCACCTTAGCAGATATCGAGCGATGTCGCTGGCAGGATGGCTCATCTGAACATTTCCTCACCACCCTTGCCTGAAAACTGACTCTATAATGGGACGCTGATCAATTCCGATGAACGCTGATTAAGCCAAACCCAACATCTGGGAATCGTAGGCACAACAGCAATGCTAATCTCAACCTGAAACCTATATTTAGCCGCGATCAAGATCTATTAAAATCTGTAAAAGCTAAAGGCTTTGCTTTTGATTTAACCTTAGACCCTGAAAAATTTTCATTGCGGCTGATTTGCCTTCTTGAACACTGTCAGAACGACGCTCTGTAATGTGTCTTTGCGCAGTTCGGTTTTGTGAAGTATCGATTCAAACTTTACGAAACACCACGTTTATTTCTCTCGAAACGCACGCTATAGTAACGACCATCAAAGGCCTGCTGTGGCAGGTGGGCCTTGGATACCTTCTTCAAAACCTCCCAAAGATTGAAGAGCTTGCCCCGCAGTTGGCCTCCTGACTGTGGGGCTTTTTTTGTTAGTCCAACAGCCTTCTAAGGTCGCAACGGCCAGACCAGCGGCACCATAACCAGAATGATGACAAAGATCATCAGGGCCAGCGGCAGGCCGACGATGAAATAGTCGCGAAAGCGATAACCGCCAGGCCCCATGACGAGAAGATTGACTGGATGTGCAATGGGGGAGA
>JAVVDT010000351.1:0-897 GCA_032250875.1 Desulfuromonadales bacterium
AGATGACCCAGCCGATCAGCAACAACACTCCGCTCAGAGCAATCATCGGCTCAACTTTATTTTCCGCCTCTGCCAGCTAAGCTCTGGGAAACATGCCTTCGACCTGTTAACTCCGGTAGGTCGGTCGCTCAGCTGACGGCGCGTGCGGCCCTTCGATTAATCTCACCCTATTGTCCTGCCCTAGCCCTTAACCGGATGGAGTTTCCGGAGGGGTTTTCCTGTCACCATTCCAACCCGATTCGGTACATTGTCCGCGAGGCTTCACACCGATTACACAGCGCGTAATCCGCATGCTCGCGTAGGGCGCTGGAGGGGATACTCCAGGTGATTGCGAATGCCATATCTCATACACATTGTCAGTAAATACAACCACTTATGATCACGCGACATCGTGTCGCGACTAACGCCTTTGACCTGAGCGGCGTACCACAGAACGAGGAGCGGCTGCGTATTTTGCGAGATATGACCACTTCGGCAGTCCCCGTATCTTGCGATCGCGAGATACGGGGTGCGTTTTCCCTTCCTTATTTCAAAAAAAATGTTATAACCTCTCGAAAGGTGTCCAAAACTCGCATTCGCGAGATAAGAGAGGAAAGCCTATGCGCAGTGGCCAATTCAAAAAAATGCCAGCCGGTTACACGGCCTTTTTCCCCGCCGCTCTCCCTCCTGCTCCGCAAATCAGCATGGAGGGCGATCTCCCCCTGTTGCTTTCCGAAGCGGATCGCGCCTTGGGTGCGCTGAATGTCGTTGTAACCGTCCTGCCGAATCCCGATCTGCTGGTCGGGATGTTTATTCAGAAGGAAGCCCTGCTCAGTTCCCAGATCGAGGGAACGCAATCTTCGCTAATCGATGTCCTGGGTGCGGATGAAGACCATGTGCCGACCGCAGACGTGGGGG
>JAVVDT010000352.1:0-892 GCA_032250875.1 Desulfuromonadales bacterium
CCGCAGCCACGTAGCACTTCTGAGTTTTAGGCGAGAACCCGTGAAGCTGCATGTCCTGAATCATACGACGTCTCAGTTCTGTCATGGTTGCCTCCTTGGCGAAATGGGTTGAAAGGACCCAAATACGCTACCATGTCAAGACGTCAACTGCCTGTTCCAGAAAGAGAAAAGGCAGCATGAATATGCTGCCTCAGAAGCTACCGCGAAGCGGTTTAGTTCAACAAAAGCTTAAAGGTTTTAAACCCAAGAGCTTGGTTTGATTTAATCAGCGTTCATCAGATTTGATCAGCGTCCAGTTAAAGGTTTTGGTCTTAACAGCAAAGGCAATCTCAGCCGCGATGAAAATCTATCAAGGTCTATGGTTAAACCAGGAACTAAAGCTTTTAGCTTTTACAGATTTTCATAGATCTTGATCGCGGCCAAAGAAAAGCTGTAGCTGTAACTGTTCAGCATGCTGGAAACAACCAAAACAAAAGCGATTTAACAGGGATGCAGGGGATCAAGGGGATAAAACATAAAGGCCTTTGTGGTTTAAAACCAGAAAATGTAGCCCTGATTTTGCCGTTATCCCTTTCATCCCCTTTATCCCTGTAAATTTATTGTTTTTGATTGATCAGCGTCCAGTTAAAGGTTTTGGTCTTAACAGCAAAGGCAATCTCAGCCGCGGCGAAAATCTGCTAAGGTCTGATGTTAAAATCTGAATCCCCAAGGGCTATGCTTTTGACTTTACAGATTTTCACAGATTTTGGCCGCGGCTAAATAAAGGTTTTGGTTTAAAGCTTAGCCCGATCAAAGTTTTCACAGTTGGTTTGCATTGTACATTTGATTTTTATTCGACACGGAGGGCAGCATGGAAAAGGAACACCTGGAAATGATTCTGGAAGACATCAAC
>JAVVDT010000353.1:0-867 GCA_032250875.1 Desulfuromonadales bacterium
CGCAGCGGGATCTGGCGAAGATCGAATTGGCGAATCATGTCAAGTCCCAGGTGCCCATTACAGTGCGTGACTTCATCATCGGTTAATCCAGATCTTTCCCGGCATCGCTATCGGGATCGAAATCAGACGCACATCGGTGCGCCCCCTATTTTTCCTCCGAGAGGGAGAGCGGGCATTATGCGCACGTTTTCTGGCTTATGTTGACAATTTCATAAAATTGCGGCACTTAAAAGCATGAATTCTTGACATTGCAGCCCTCAGAGGCCTTATAAAATGAAAAAATTCCCGGTCGTCTTTATCTCCAACACCTCTCTCTCCGAGGATGTGGCAAAAGAGATTAAGGCTGGAAGGGCGCGCAAGCTGGGTCCGCGCCTTTATACAACAAACATGAAAGATGAGCCAACCAGAGTTATTCGGCAGAACTGGTGGCAAGTCCTCTCTCTACTGGTGCCAAATTCGGTGGTCAGTCATCGCACTGCTCTGGAAGGTGCAATATCCCCAATGGGGCGAGTATACGTTACCGGCGCATATCAGCGGACAATCGCCCTGCCTGGGCTAGAGATTGTACAACAAAAAGGACCGGGGCCTGTAGCGGGTGACCTGCCGATGCTGGAAATGCATGTTTCTTCCCAGGCCAGGGCCTGCCTCGAAAACCTCAGCCCGGCAAAGTCTCGGAAAGGCGAGGCCAAAACTCTACCGGCTGAACAGCTTGAGCGAAAGATAGCTGATTTATTGCGAACACAAGGCGAAGATGGCCTAAATGCGCTACGGGATCGTGCTAAGACAGTCGCTGAGACGCTTAAACTCGATACTGAATTCCAAAAACTTGACCAACTCATCGGCACCCTGATGGGAACGCGAAGCGCC
>JAVVDT010000354.1:0-818 GCA_032250875.1 Desulfuromonadales bacterium
AAGTCAAAGGCAATAGGTCGCTGATTAACGCAGAAAAAGCGGATTAAGCAAGGTCTTAAAGGTTTAACCTGGATTTATGGTTTAGCTTGATCAGCGTATGCGAAGCATCAGATTTGATCAGCGTCCAATTAAGGTTTAGATCTTAAAGCAAAGTCAAAGGCAATGGGACGCTGATTAACGCAGAAAAAGCGGATCAAGCAAAAGCTACAAGGTTTTAAACCCAAATTTATGGATTGGCTTGATCAGCGTTCATCGGATTTGATCAGCGTCCCATTAAATATTTTCGGATTTGGTTCGCATTGCATTGAATTGTTTTAACAGCGGAGGGAATAATGGAAAAAGGAAATCTGGAAATGATCCTCGAAGACATCAGCGGAAAATTTGATCTGGTCCTGGAAGGATATGCGGCGCTGGACAGAAAGCTGGACAACCGCTTCGATCTGCTGAACGAAAAGATCGAAACCAACAGCTTCAAGATCGACGTTCTGAACCAGAAGATTGATGGTGTGCGAACCGAACTGAAGGCCGACATCAAAACTGTCGAGGTAAAGGTTGACGACGTCGCCGCCGATTTGCAGGCGCACCGGGCCGATACTGAGGTGCATCGTGGTTATCGGGTACGGGAAGATTAGAATAGGTATTATTCCCCTCGATAACCAAGGCTTTTTTAGCCGCGGATACAATCTGATTAAATCTGATGTTTATAAACAAAACCAGGAGCTTATGGTTTTGACTTGTCAGAAGTTATCAGATTTTGATCAGCCTGTCCGCCATAGCCTTGGCGGAGGAGGGCGGCTAAAGAAAAAGATTTTTGTGAG
>JAVVDT010000355.1:0-770 GCA_032250875.1 Desulfuromonadales bacterium
CAAGCTGATTGAGCCGCTCCGCCAGAGCAATGTAGGTTTCGTAGGGCACCACCTGAAAGGCGGTATGCACAAAGGCTTCGCACTGTCTGGCAATCGCGGCCATGACTTTTGGATGACGATGGCCCGTGTTGCAGACAGCGATGCCCGCAGCAAAATCGAGATAGCGCTTGCCGTCGGCATCCCAGACTTCGGCGTTGTCTGCCTTGACGGCAAACACAGACGTAGCCGAGGCGACGCCCCTTGGAACCGCGGCGTTGCGACGGGTGAGTAACTCGGTGTTGGACATAAAACCTTCCTTTCTCTCATGATTTTGATGACGTCGCTAGCAGCCGGCTCATGGATAGTCCGACAGGCTGCTAGCAGTCATTTTTAACACGAAGACGCTGGGATAAGAAGAATCTTATAGAAGTATTCTCAATAGGCTGTGTCAGCGTCTCCGCGCACACCTGGTATCGTTCGATAGTGGTCCATATCTTTCCGCCATTTCTTTTAATTGTGTGCAGGTACATGCAAGTGTTTGTTTTTGATGAAACGTGGTCCGTGGCAATTCCTGAGCAACTGGAATCGCTCGATGAATTTAGCGGTTGGCAAATTCTTCTGATCCACCGACTTGATTCTTCGCTACTTCCGGCTACGATTAATGCTTGAAGATGAATGCAATTGCAGGCGAGACAGGAGGCTATGATGCTGCAAGACAAGATTGAAATTATTCAGGGAGATATTACGCAACTCAAAGTTGATGCGGTCGTGAATGCCGCCAATCCGAGCCT
>JAVVDT010000356.1:0-760 GCA_032250875.1 Desulfuromonadales bacterium
CTGGGAGTCCATTTGCTGCAAGTTCGGGCGATGTTGTTATGAAAAAATAGATTTCGAGGGGCACATTTACTATACGGAACTGCCCTGCGAACATCTCGATCTCGAAACCAGGCTGTGCCGCGTCTACGCCGAGCGCGACATTCAGCGCCCCGGCTGCGTGCGTCTGACGCCAAAACGGGTCAGCAAAGGGTTTCTCCCGGCAGATTGTCCTTATGTCGCTGCTATTAAAAACTACCCGGCGCCGATCATGCCGGACGAGTTTGATCCGGAAAATTCCTGAAAAAACTCTGGCTTAATCGTGCCGTTACGCTTTTATATGATAAAGTTCTGGTTGGTTTAACCCTTAATCCGTGAGAAGTGAAGGGTGAAGAGTGAGGAGAAAAACCAAAGGCCCGGTTTCCGCCTGAAGATCTGCACCTCACTCCTTACGCCTCACGCCTCACCTGCCGTGGTCTGTAAAATTATCAGGAGAGCTGTATGAATCAAATCAAGTTTGGCACCTCCGGGTGGCGTGGCATTCTCGCTGAAGACTTTACCCTGGACAATGTCCGCGTTGTCACCCAGGCGATTGCCGATTTTTTGCGTGCAGAAAAAAGTAGCAAATCGGGGTTGGTCGTCGGTTACGACAGCCGTTTTATGGGAGCACGCTTCGCCAGGGAAACGGCACGCATCCTCGCTGGTTCGGGGGTGCCGGTTTTTCTCTGTAAACGCGATACGCCGACTCCGGTCATCGCTTATGAAATTATGCGCCGCAAAACGG
>JAVVDT010000357.1:0-748 GCA_032250875.1 Desulfuromonadales bacterium
AGTTGAGGCCGGCGTCATCGGGGCAGAGCTGCTGCGCCTTCATGAACAGCTTCAAGCCGGCGGCCTGATCGTCGGCGAACTGTTTCGCGGCCTTGCCGGCGATTTCCCGGGCCAGACCGCAGGTGTCGGCAGCCAGAGCCGGTTGGCAGGTCAGACCGAGAATGGTGCCAGCCAGAAGAAGTAACTGTGTTGTATTGCGCATACTGGCCTCCTGTGACAAAACCCGAATATCAACTCAAGTCGCAAAAAGCAACAAAGGCATAATTGGCCGCCCTCCTCCGCCAAGGCTACGGCGGACAAGCCAGAAAAATCTGATCAAGGCTGATAGTTCAAAAGCCAAAGACTTTATACTTCATGTTTAAGCCTTTCTCTCAGAATCGTAACTATTCACCACTTTTGCAGGAGCGGCTTTAGCCGCGAACAATCGCGGCAGAAGCCGCACCTGCAACAACAGCCCTCTCTACCACACCGTTTCCACATGCGGATAGGCGATAATGGCCCGATCGCGACTGACCAGTGGCACGCCGAGACGGCGGGCCAGGGCAATAATCAACCGGTCGGCCGGGTCCTTGTGGAAGTCGCCGGGCAGCAGCGTGCTTTCGATACCGTCGGTAGCGGTGACTGGTTCGATGCGCGACGCCGGATAGTTGCCGGCTTTTTCGAACCAGTGATGAATATCCATGGGCAGGGTCAACTTTCCAAGCTGCAGCTTAACCGCGATCTCCCAGACGGAAATCGCCGAAATCAG
>JAVVDT010000358.1:0-729 GCA_032250875.1 Desulfuromonadales bacterium
GTGTTGAAAATGCGCGTTCTACTCCTCGGCGATAATTGCAAGACCTGCTCCATGCTGAAAAATAATATTGAGCTAGCCATAAAGAGAGAAAAATCCCTGGTCGAATTTTCACAGGTTAGTGACCCGGAGATATTTGTGAGTTATGGGATTATGTCTCTACCCGGAATTGCGATCGACGGGAAACTCAGAACAGAGGGACGGTTGCTCTCAGTAGAGGAAGTCATTGCCATGATTTCAGATTCGTCATAATTTTAGCTGGCTTTGCATGTAGTCCGCCCAATTCCGGTTATAAAAAAGCCCGCTCGGGATACTCCAAAACGGCAGGCGTAAAGATAGTTGTCGCCTTTTCTCGTTATGGCGTTTTTTCAGGACCTCGACATACTGTATGGATGCTGAAGTTTCTGTCGTCTTTTCCCTGCCCAACCCGTTCAACCCCCCCAAAAAACATTCCTATGATTTTGTGATAGATTTAACGTTACAGAAAACGTTCAAATCCAGGAGATCTTATGCGCTACAACAGACTTGGCAAAACCGGACTGTTTGTCTCAGAACTTTGCTTGGGCACTATGACATTTGGCGGCGGAGAGGGAATCTGGGGGAAAATCGGTAATTTGCAACAGCAGGAATCCGAGCGGCTGATCGCTCGCTCCCTCGAAGCAGGGATCAACTTCATCGATACCGCCGATGTTTACGCAAGTGGTGTCTCGGAAACCATCACCGGTCAGGCCT
>JAVVDT010000359.1:0-727 GCA_032250875.1 Desulfuromonadales bacterium
GCCATAAGCGTCTTCCGGGATCGTGCCTTCGAAATCGGCATATTCAAGGGGGTGATCCTCGGTGGGGATGGCCAGGCGTTTTTTGTCCGGATCGGTGGATGGCCCCTTGGGGACTGCCCAGGATTTGAGCACGCCATCCACCTCGATGCGGAAGTCGTAATGCAGCGTCGAAGCCTCATGCTTCTGGATCACGAACACCGGGCGTTTATCGGCCCAGTCGCCGGGACTACCACCCTCAGATGGTTCGCCGGTTTTGCGAAAATCCCGCTTCTGTTTGTAGTCGCTGAGCTTCTCTGGAGGCGGGGTCACGGCAAATATCTCCAGACATCCATGTTTCTAAGAGGCTGTCGGGCTATACGGACCGAAGCGAAAATTTGGATGTTTGAGAACAGATTTTAGCTCGTTTGCAGCTCCATAGCCGACAGTCTCCTAGCAGCCTGAACAATTCGAATAGGGCAGAATAGAAAATTTAGTTACTCTAAAGCATAGCATATTCCAAAAAAGATGAGATCAAACTCAGTCTAGAAGTGAGCGTTCCTAAGCATGAAAAACCCTGGTGCAGATTTGCGCTGGTCTCGTCCTGATTCTGGCAACCAATCTGCTGTGAGGTCGATCCGCAATAATGAGCACCATCTGATGATCAAGCAACCTCCTGCCGCCTGACGAATTTCTTCGAGCATGCCAGCGGAGAGAGATCGCCGATTTGGCTGGAGAGGCAATTATCTGC
>JAVVDT010000035.1:0-15673 GCA_032250875.1 Desulfuromonadales bacterium
TGACCTGATGGGCACTCGCTACGTCGCCATGCCGGGATGGACCGACCTGGACGGCGACGGCATCAACGACTCTTTCGCCGATAGCAACGGCGACGGCGTCAATGATCTTGGCAACGTGGCGACACCTTACGGCCACGGCTTCGGTTGGGTCGATGCCGATGACGATGGGATCAATGACCGTTTCATCGATAAGGATGGTAATGGCATCAACGACCTCAGCCAGGGACCCTTTGCCGGCCAGGCCGCCTGTTACGGATATATGGCCAGCCGTCTGGATGCGGATGGCGACGGCTTCGATGATGTGACCGGCATGCCCTATCGGCATGGCTTCGGCTTCATCGATGCAGACGACGACGGCATCAATGACGTCTTCATCGACGCCAATGGCGACGGCGTCAATGATTACTATGGATCTCGCTACGCAGGAGGCGGTTATCGCATGACTCAAAACTTCGAAGGTCGCATGGGCATGCAGGATCCCATCTGGCCGATGGGGCCAGGTAGCGGCATGATGAACTGAAAAACTCACCCTTCACCCCTCACGGATTCAAATTAACAATTGGAGGATAAGATGACTAAAAAATCATTTCTCGTTTATATCTGTATCTTGTTACTGACTGTAGCCATGGCGGCGCCCGCCTTTGCCAGAGGTGGTGGCGGCGGTGGCGGTGCTGGTGGTGGTGCTGGTGGTGCTGGCAACGGCGGCGGACATGGCGGTGGACATGCCGACGGTGGACATGGCTCTGGCGGCGGGTATGGCGGCGGGTATGGCGGCGGGTATGGCGGCGGGACTGGCTCCGGAGGCCACGGCTCAGGCCACCAGTCTCAAGGCGAGCATGCCCAGCAAGGTCATCAGGCTCAAGGTGAGCATGCCCAGCAGGGTCATCAGACTCAAGGTGAGCAGACTCAGCAACAGAGAGAATAGTTGATAGGATGAATGAGTCTGTTCTTGGATAGACTGGAAGGAAGTCTCACTTAGGATACCATCTTCGTGCCACTTAACAGAAAAGGGTCTACAGCAAACACTGTAGACCCTTACTTTATGGCGCGCCATGAGAGATTCGAACTCCCGGCCTTCTGATCCGTAGAAAATCTTGTAACCTTTCGCTTTTCAGCACGCAACCTACCGAAACTTCACAGAAATTTTGATTTCTGACTAGCAGCATCACCAGTTCACAAATGCAGTCTTCAGGCGATTTCCCGAAGAATTTCGGAAAGTTAGACAACACGCAAAGCTCAGATCGTTTTACCCGGCGCTGTTCCGGATAAAATACAGGCACTTACAAATAATGGCTTGCGCATCGAATGTCTCCAGGGGGAACCTCTGGACAAAGTTTATTGTGATCGATTCCATCCAGCTCTGTTATCAAATAAATCTGCCCACAAGAATGAAGCCAAATAGCGTAAAGAATATTCTCATCAACTTTTGGATCACTGAGGATCGTATGCAAAGGAGGAGACAGGGTTTTTATTTTGCAGGTTTAGTCAGAATGTCGTATTCGGACCAATCTGAGCGCCTCAACACAATGCAAGAGGATTTACAAGAAAGAAAGGAGCGACCCTAGGAAGGTCGCTCCTTGTAACTACTGGTTAGGATGACTGGAATCGAACCAGCGATCCCCCTGCTTCCGCAGTTTCCGGATAGACACTATTTAAGAAGATAGTGTCAAGTTAACGAATCAATTCGACGATGATATCGGTTTTTAGTTTCCGTGCCTCAAAAAAGTCATCTTCCATGGTGCCGGTCACACGCACATAGTCACCGACCTCGATATATAATTTGTAGTAATCGGGACTTGATCTGACAGACAGTGCCTGATTTTGTCATACGCCTCTGCATACTAAATATCCTTAGGTAATGTAAGAATGAGTTGCGACAGGACATATAGTAAAGCACCGACCTTGGGAAAAGGCTGGAGAGCTTTGCTTTACTGTTAATCGTGACAAAGAAGAAACCCCCGATCCGGAAATCGAGGGCTTTATTGTCATATTTGTTTGGCATAGCTCACAGTCCTTGCATGGTTCGACTGTTTCAGGGCCATAAACAGGCAAAGATGCCGCAGGTAGAACTCAACTCAACGATCACTTCAGGCATCACTATACCAAAAAACAACCTGCTACCCAACGTATAGTTTGTGATTTAACTTCTAACTTTCCTGATGTCCAGGATTGTGAAACTCCAAACGGACCTTTGAAGCTCCGGTGTTATTCTCCAGGAGAATATTGAACGGAACCCGCATCAATCCTTTTCGTTGCGAATTTAAGCTAAGCACCCGGTGCCGACTATCTGTAATCAAATCGTTATCTACTGTATATGTGAAGGCATGAAGGTGCCCTGCCATTGGCAGGCGATGTGGTCTTTTTAATTGCCCTGTAATTCTAAGGGAACCCTCATCGTTGACAGGTTCTGCTTTTACAACAGTTACCGAAGTTGAAGAAAGAACGAGTCCATTTGGGGTTTCAAAAACAACCTCGACAGCTGATGCCAAACACGGTGTGGTCACCAAGGACGCCATCAGCAAAACACCTACAACCAGCAGTCCATTTTCAAATTTCATTTTTTAACTCCTTTTAGTCATCGGTGATGTTCGCCAGGATTTCTTGAATGTTTTTCTTCTGTGAGCGACTCAGTGTCGATTTGTCAACCTTGCTGAGCATAGGACCTTTTTCAGATCTGACCTCTTGCAAAGCTTGCCTCGCCTTGCTTCTGCTCCTGGAGCTCAGCGCGCGGTAAACACTTGCACGGGTCGATAAAAACTTTTCAACAAGGCCCTCTGCTTCCCCTTTCAAAACCTCATATTCATCCTCAACCCTCTTCGGAGCGCCCTCATCAACGATTTTCTCTTGAGGTTTTCTCCCCGACTTCACCTTGTCAGGAGGAGACAGATGAGAGGACGTCATATTCGATTCAGGCATATCTCCCATATACTCTGCCTGACACCCCTGTGGAAGGTTTGCAGGGTTATCCGTAAAAACAAACTTCCCCCCGACATTCTCACACCGATAGATACCGGCAAAGCTCAAATCAGGAGTTACCATCAGTAACACAATCAGGGTCAAAATCCTCAATTTAACCACCCTCTTTCCAGACAGTAATTGGGGGACCCTGACCATGCAGGGTCCTTTGTTGTTCAGGGAAAACCATTATAACATGTGTTAAACAGCTCCCTTGCCGCGCTCGCCGGTGCTGATGCGTACCGCCTGTTCAATATTGGCCACGTAGATCTTGCCATCCCCCTTGAGCCCGGTGTGGGCGGCCTTTTCGATCGTCGCCACCACCTGATCAACCAGATCATTCTGGCAGACGATCTCCAGTTTGACCCCTGGGCGACTCTCCAACTGAGCATCTCCTCCGATTCCACCCCAGCCGAGGCCGTAGCCATGACTGTCGATGACGCTTATGCCGGTGAGTCCTTCGATCTTGCGCAGGGCGCGGATGACCCCTTCGAGCTTGTGTTTTTTGATGTAGGCCTTGATTTCCTTCATGGCTTAAACCTCCTTTTCGACATTGATGGCGAACCATTTGTAAAGCGCCGGTATCACCAGAAGGGTGAGAATCGTCGAGGTCACCAGGCCACCGACCACCACCGTTGCCAGAGGACGTTGCACCTCGCTGCCGGTGCCGCTGGAAAACAGCAGCGGGATCAAACCCAACGCGGTGGTGAGGGCGGTCATCAGCACTGGCCGCAGGCGCAGGCAGGCCCCTTTAATCGAGGCATCATTGATCTCCACTCCGTCGCGCAGCAGCTGGTTGAGATAAGTGACCAGTACCATGCCGTTCTCCAGAGCGATGCCGAACAGTGCAATGAAGCCGATCGACGATGGCACCGAAAGATTCTGGCCGGTCAGCCACAGGCCGATAACACCGCCGACCAAGGCCAGGGGAATATTGAACAGGATCAGGGCGGTATTCTTTAGCGAACCGAAGTTCATGAACAACAGCAAGACGATGATCAGTAGCGTCACCGGCACCACCAGGGCCAGACGCTTGTTGGCCTGCTGCTGCAGTTCGAACTGCCCACCCCAGTTTATCAGGTAACCGGGAGGCATCTGCAGGTTTTCGGCTATGGCCTGCTGCCCTGCGGCGACGAAGGAGCCGATGTCGCGGCCGCGCACGTTGGTCTGCACAGTGATGAAACGCTGGTTGTTCTCCCGGGTGATCTGACGCGGGCCGACTATTTCATCAATAAAAGCCAGCTGGTCGAGAGGGACTTTAGTACCGCCGGGGGCCGCTATCAGGATATGCCGGACCGCTTCTGCATCTGCGCGGGCTTCCGGAGCGAAGCGAACAAAGATATCGAAACGACGGATTCCCTCAAAGATCTGCCCGGCTGTTTCACCACCAACAGCAGTGCGGATGACGTTCTGGACTTCCTCGACATTGATGCCGTAACGGGCGATCGCCTGACGATCAATACGAATGCGCAACTGCGGCGTACCGGTCACCTGGTCTTTTTGCACATCGGCGGCGCCTGGAATCTCGCGGATCAGCGCCTCGATCGCGGCGGCCTTTTCCTTGAGCACCTCCATGTCGGGACCGAAGATCTTGATCGCCAGTTCCGCCTTGGTACCGGTCAGTAGTTCATCGACCGCCGCCGCGATCGGTTGGGTGAAGTTGAACTGGGCTCCGGGGAAGCCCTCGAAAGCATGTCCCATTTTTGCATAGAGTTCGTCGGAAGTTTCAGCGCTGGTCCATTCCGACTGGGGTTTGAGGGCGACAAAGGCCTCGGCGCTGTTGACCGGGTCGGCATGGGCGCCGACTTCACCGCGACCGACGCGGGTAACAATCCGGGTCACCTCGGGGAATTGCGTCATGAGCCGTTTTTCGAAGCGCAGCATGGTCTGTTTCGACTCTTCCAAAGAAATCGACGGAGCCATGGTGGCACGCACCAGCAAGTCGCCCTCATCGAGACGCGGGGTGAACTCGGAGCCGAGTCGGGGAACGACCAGGGCGCCAATTATCAGCAAGGTGATTGCCAGCCCTACCGCTAGTGAACGCCGACGAACCAGCAGGCTGACCAGCGGCCGATAGGGACGCAGCAGCCAACGCACGATCCAGGCATTCTTAGGTCCCTGTCCCGCCGCCACCGATTTCGGACGACGCATCAGAAGGTGCGAGACGACCGGGGCCAACAACAGCGCATAAAGCAGCGAGCCGAACATCGCCAGGGCCACGGTGTAGGCGAGCGGCTTGAAGGTTTTGCCTTCGACCCCCTGCAGAGTGAAAAGTGGCAGAAAGACGATGATGATGATGGCGATGGCGAAGATGATCGGTCGACCGACCTCGGCACAGGCTCGGGCGATCACTGCCAGGCGTGAGTCCTGCGGGTCGGCCTCGCGCAGCAGACGGTCGATATTTTCCACCATGACGATGGTGGCATCAACCATCATGCCGATAGCAATGGCCAGTCCCCCCAGCGACATGAGGTTGGCGCTGATGCCGAACAGCTTCATCAGTATGAAAGCAAAAAAGATCGAGAAAGGGATGGACAAGGCAACCACGAGGCTCGCCCGCAGACCACCCATGAAGATCAGCAGCACGCCAACAACCAGCAGCACGCCGAAAATCAGGGCGTCGGTCACCGTTTTCACGCACTTGCTGACCAGGGTCGACTGGTCATAGTAGGTGACCACCCGGACCCCCTCGGGGAGCACTTCGTTGATCTCTCTCAGTTTGGTCTTGACATCGGCGATGACACTGGAGGTGTTGGTACCAATCAGCTTGAGAACCATGCCGACCACGACTTCGCCGGCACCGTTCATGGTTGCCAGTCCCCGGCGAATTTCACCGCCGATGACCACCTGGGCGACCTGATCCAGAAAGACCGGGGTGCCATCCTGAACCTTGAGCACAATGCGCTCCAGGTCACTGATACTCTCGGCGAGACCGACTGATCGCACGATGTACTCCTCGGCGTTCTTGATCAAAAACTGGGCGCCGACGTTGCCGTTGTTGGCCTTGACTTTTTCAACTATCTCGCCGATGGATAGATCGTAGCGCAGTAGATCAACCGGACGCACCCGCACCTGGAACTGCTTCACCTCGCCACCCAGTGAGAGCACCTCGGTCACACCGGGGACGGTCTGCAGGTTGAATTTGATCAGCCAGTCCTGAATCTCGCGCATTTCTTCGGGAGTTCGTTTGCCGGTTTCATCTTCGAGAACGTAGAAAAGGATCTGACCCAGGCCGGTGGCGATCGGCCCCATGGCTGGCTCCCCGAACCCCTCGGGGATCTCCTCGCGGGCCATCTGCAGGCGTTCGCCAACCAGCTGGCGGGCGAAGTAGATGTCGGTCCCATCTTTAAAATAAACGTTGATGACCGACAGACCGAAGTTGGAAACCGAGCGGATTTCCTTGAGCTCTGGCAGGCCGTTCATGGCGGTTTCTACCGGGTAGGTGATGTACTTTTCCACCTCTTCGGGGGCCAGACCTTCGGTTTCGGTGAAGACCTGGACCAGGGCCGGGGTGACGTCAGGAAAGGCGTCGACCGGCAGCTGTCTGTAGCTGAACCAGCCGGCCGCCAGTACCAGCACGCCGAGCACGCTCATCAGCAGCCGACTGCGCAGAACAAATCGGATTATTTTTTCCATGAAGATCACCTCTCCTTAGTGATTGTGGCCATCGCCGAAGGCACCCTTCGATAACTGCGCCTTGAGGGTGAACGCTCCCTGGCTCACATAGCTCTGTCCCGCCTGCAGCCCGGAGAGGATTTCCACATGGGTGGTATTCTCCCTGCCGGTTTCGACCGGTCTGGGCTCAAAGCCATCCTCGTCCTGAACGAAGACCACGTTGCGTCCCTCGAAGGACTGCAGGGCGCTCTTGGGGATGACAATGTCGGCCACCGTGCTGCTCACGGCCACCTTTGCGGTCACAAACAGCCCCGGGCGCAGAACTCCGTCCGGGTTGACGAGGATCACGCGGGCCTTGGCGGTGCGGGTCGCCTCACCGACCAGTGGTCCGACCCAGGCGATCTTGCCGGAAACCTGCGGGATGCCGTGGCCGATTTCGATCACCACCGACTGCCCTTTGCGAATCAGAACCAGGTCTTTCTGGTAGACGTTGATGTCGACCCATACCGAGGAGAGATCGGCGATGGTGAAGATTTCGGTGTCGGTGGTCACATTCTCGCCAAGGGTGAGATGCTTTTCGATGATGGTGCCGGCGAAGGGGGCACGGAGTTCATAACGGGTATACATCGCATCCGGATGCTCGGGCAGCTCCTTGAGGTAAGAATCGGAGAAGCCCAAGGCATGCAGCTGCTGCTCCGCTGAACTCCTTGCGATGCGTGCCTCGGCAAGGGCCTGACGGGTATCGAGGTACTCCTGCTCGCTGGTGACCTTTTTCTGCCACAGCCGCTCTTCGCGCTCGAAGCTGGCCCGAGCCAGCACCTCGCGCTCAACGGCCGCCAGAAAGGCCGCCTTGGCGCCAGCCAACTCGCGGCTTTCGATGATGGCCAGCAGTTCACCGGCCTTGACGGTGTCGCCGACGGTCCTCCGCACCTCGCGTACGATGCCGGGCACCCGGGGTACCACGTGGGCCAGGCGGTCGGCGTTGAGGACGATCTCGCCGGGCAACTCAGCATACTGGTCCAGTCTTCCCGCATCGGCCGTGGCCAACCCGATACCGAACTCCCTGATTTCGATCTCGCTCAGACGCACCACTTCCTCGCCGTGTTCGTCCTCTTCTTCCTCACCGTGTTCGTCCTCTCCACCCTCCTCTGCATGGGCCGTCTCTTCCTCCTCATGGTCAGTGTGCTTGTCTTCCTCAGCCGAGTGATCCTCGTCGCCTGTGGCGGACATCTGCGTCGTCATCCCTGCCGCGCCTTCCTTGTGGCCTTCCGGGGTGTCCTGACTGTTGCAGCCGGGAAGAAGAATCAGGGAGACGAGCAGAGACAGTACGGCAAACCCCCATGCTTTGGGTTGCTTTATCGATTTCATATTATTTATTTCTCCTGTTCGTTATTGACGATGCCTGTTTCGAGCGAAGCCCCGATAAGACGCTCCACCTCGACTCTGGCCTGATGGTAGGCGGCGAGAGCCTCGATGTATTGACCTTTGACCTCGAAAAGGGTGCGTTGGGCGTCGAGGACCTCGAGAAAGCCGAACTTCCCTTCACGGTAGCCGAGTTCGGCGGCTTCGAAAGACTGTCCCGCCGCCGGCAGGATTTGGTCCTGCAGGGTTCTGGCTTCAAGGAAGGCGGCACTCAGGTCCCGGTAGCTGGTGGCCAGAGAGGTAACAGCCTGGTTGTAGGCGGCTCGGCCTTCTTCACGAGCCTTGCTTCGGGCGGCACGGGCCGCGGCGATTCCCCCTTGATTTCTATCGAACAGGGGCAGGGGAATGGAAATGCCGGCGACGAGGGCATTGTCACCCGTCTCCTGAATGTTGCGCCCTCCGGCGAACAGGGTCAGGTCGGGAATGGCTTCGGCGCGCTCCAGGGCGAGCCGGGCGTTGCGCTGCTGCGCCTCAGTTTTCCAGCGGGCGACATCGGGGTTCTGTTCGAGGAGATAAACCAGCTGCTCCTCGGAGGGGACGGACGCGATGCTCTCCAGTGAGCCGACGGCGCGCTCGAATGTGTCCGTCTGGTCCCCCCACAGGGCAACCAGCTCCTTGCGCGCCGCTTCCAACTCGAGCCGGGCCCGGTTCTTGGCCACGTGAGCGGTAGAAAGAGGAACCTGCGCCCGGGTCTGCTCCACAGGAGAAACCTTACCAGCTTCGACCCGCTCACTTACGGTGCGGAAGAAGCGATCGGCCAGGGCGGAGAGCTCGTCGGCCTGAACGAGGCGCTCCTGCGATGCCAGCACCGCGATGAAAGACTTGGCCGTGGCGGTCAGGACATCGAGCCTCCGCGCCTCGAAATCCCAGCCGGCCAGGTTCCCCTCCAGGGCGGAGGCCGCCCGACGTTTGTCACGCTTGCCTCCCAGCTCGATGAGCTGGCTCAGTGTGACGGTAGTTTCAGCAGACTCAGTCCCGGAGAACTCACCGACTCCGGCAAAGTTTTCCATCTCAATGCCCAGTTCAGGATTGGGTAAAAGACCGGCCTGAAGAGCCTCGGCTTCCTTGACCCGCACCTCCCAGGAGATGGCGGTTAGTTCAGGGCTGTGCAGCAGGGCCAGGGAAAGAGCCTGACGTAATGTCAGTTCGCCGGTGACGGTTGCAGCGGTCGGTTCGGGATTCGGTTCTTCGGGTGCGACGACGGGCAGCTCGCGGCCGAGGGGGCGTGGCTCGGGCAGGGAGCCAGAATCCGCGGCAAACCCGTTGCCGCTGGCCAACATTAACCAAAGCACGCCCGCTCCGGCCACCAAAGTGGACAAATGCATGGAGAAACTCCTTTTGAGATTGTAATGGTCGATTTACGAGAAAAAATTGGCGACGGTTGTCGGCTGGAGAAAGCCGAAACCGCCCTCAGAGAAGTGCTGGGACGGGGATCAATTCAGAAGAACGACGGTGCGCAGAGAAACGAGCGCCTGTGATGGGGGTGGCTGAGCAATCAGGTTCAGCCGGGTCAGGAAAGAACTGGTAGAGTAATTGGCGGAAGGGATGTTGGAGGAGTAACTGCCGGGGGAAACAGTGTCAGGCAAAAGTTTTTTGCCGCTTGGCGCAGGAGCATGTGAAAGGAAGACTCGGGTATCCTGGCAGTCGTCTGCCAAAGACCTAAGAACTGGGGAGATATCTACCTGGCGACCGGATTCGTAGTCTCCTTCAGAGGGGAGACAGACAATCCGGCACTGTCCTGCCAGATTGTATTCCAGATGGGAATCGGTCTCCGACTCCTGGCACCAGAGAAGGGCATTGCCGACTCCCGACCCGATCAACAGGTAGCCCAGGACAGCAAGAGTGGAAACGAATGTTTTATACCTTCGAACGATTCGAACCATGAAAATTCCCATTGATGAACTACCCCGCAGCAAGCTTCGGGGAATTAAACCCAAGTTTTGATTGTACGGATTTTATAATGGAACTTGATCTTAATTGTCAACCATTTAAATCATGTTTTCACCCATTTCGTTCAAAGCCTCCAGTTGCTGGATTGACCAATTTGCTTGGCAATCTCTGATGCTATTGCCTGGGAACAATGTGTTGGTTTAGTGCGGTGTCCTGGTCTATGTTATTATCCTTTTCCTGAATCAGTGAGAGGTTCGCTTACACCTCTCAGATTTCACTCGCGATGTCATTTTCGCAAGGATTCTGTAGCTTAAATCCGTCAGCCGTTGGAATTTGGCCGGTCAAGGGAGCGTTATACGTCCGATATTTCAGATTTCAGGGATGCGGTCGAGGATGGCGCGAATCTGCTGTTGCTCAGCACGGTCCAAATTGCTGTCAGACATGCGGGTGAGCAGTGCGGATTTCTCGGTGCGCAGATAGGCCATCTCCCGCATGGCGGTTTGCTTATCGACCATGAAAGACTCATGCATGCGACGCTTCTGGGCATCCATATAGCGCTCTACCAGTTCTTCCGCCTCGATCCGATAGATGGCCTCCTCCTCCGGCGAATCGGCCAGCGTCGTGTCATCATCAGTTGGGCTGGCGACGGAAGGCGGGTCATCTTGGCTCGGCACGATGTTCAGAGAGCTGCCGGCAGCTGGTACCTCGATCGGCTGACAGCTCGTCGGCACCTGGGTCGGATCTTCAGTAAACACCGGGGTTCCGTCCGCGGTCCGACAGCTGATCAGCTCGGCGGTCGCAGAAACCGCTAGTACCCTGTAACCTATAGGATTTCGCAAGATTGCGCAGGGATTTGGCGGGTCAGCAAGGCGCGCCTTCAGCTTACCAGCCGTAGCTACTCAGCTGAAGGCGCAACGTCGCTGACGTGGCAAATAACAAGCAAGGTGCGAAAGATTATGGGTTACAGGGTACTAGCAACAGCAACAGCACCAGTTGTTTCATCATGCCATCTCCTTCATGGTTGGGCTGACCCACTTTCAACTATCTCAGATCCCCGACACCCAGTACAGATCCAGGTGGCCCTCATATCTATGGACTAAGGTGCGTCTTAAATTACCTGACATTTAAGAATTGACGACTACCATTAATCCGTCCTGGCATTCGTGGTATTAATATACATGTCAAAACTATGCAGACAAAATGTCAACCCGTTAGAAGGCGAGAGAGATCTTTACTAATTTTTCCAGCATGTTCTTCAGGCAACTATCAAGCAAGTTGTCGAGTAATTCCCATCTTGGTCTTCGGACATCCCCGTACCATCGAAGCCCACGGATCTCAATGGCTTTTTACTGAGTCCGACTGCCAGAGTCCAGCTTCAGACGCTGTTGATTGGCTTGATTAAGCAACTGGAGCGTGATGTCAGGCTGGGGTTGACATAAAAAGCCTTTTTATTATAGGGTATACCCCTATGCTCTATATTAAGAGAGGTGTTAACCATGAGTCTGTGCGGAACAGATCAAGACAAGGAGCGGCTGGTTAGCCGCTTGCGGCGCATCGAGGGACAGGTTCGGGGGCTGTGCTCCATGATAGAGCAGGATCGGGACTGCATAGAAGTCCTGCAACAGATTACCTCTGCAACCGGCGCACTGCGCGGCGTCTGGCTGCAAGTGGTAGGCGATCATCTGCGT
The DNA here is from genome assembly GCA_032250875.1 of Desulfuromonadales bacterium. GTDB lineage: Bacteria > Desulfobacterota > Desulfuromonadia > Desulfuromonadales > BM103 > M0040. The sequence continues at coordinate 11,571 of JAVVDT010000035.1, forward strand.
GGTTGCGTATCAAAAGCCGTCGCTGAAAATGACGAAAAACTGATCGACGAGCTCATCGAACATCTTCAAAAGATTCGCTGATTGAGATTACGACAGAAAGGCCCATGAACGTACGGGAGCCGCAGAGGATTTCATGATCAAACATGTACAAACCGTCAATCGATTTACTCATAACCATGAGTCTGGCGACATCAATGCATCAAATGAACGCCGCACATTGATCGTAGTGATACTCACCGGCATTACGATGGCGGTGGAAATAATTGCCGGCCACTGGACCGGCTCGATGGCGCTGCTGGCCGATGGTTGGCACATGGGGACGCACGCCTTTGCCCTCGGGATCAGCTATGTTGCTTACCTGCTGGCCAGGAAACATAATGACTCCGGATATTTTTCATTCGGTACAGGGAAATTCGGAGTGCTCGCTGGCTACACCAGTGCACTTTTCTTGGGCCTTGCCGCGGTCTGGATGATCGTTGAATCCGTCGCACGCATTATCAACCCGGTGCAGATCGCCTTTACGGAGGCGATCTGGGTAACTTTTATCGGGCTGGCAGTCAATCTCGCCAGCGTTCTGATCCTCCATCAGTCAGACCATCACAACCACCATGATCATGACCATGGTGTCGCGCACGAGCATCATGACCATAATTACCGGGCGGCCTATCTGCATGTAATCGCAGATACGCTTACCTCGGTGTTCGCATTGACAGCCTTGCTGGCCGGTCGCTTCCTGGGGTGGGCATTCCTGGATCCAATTATGGGTATCGTGGGCGGTCTGCTGATCAGTCGCTGGGCCTATCAGTTAATCAGGACCACGGGGCTCATTCTGCTGGATGGCGGGATAGGCGCCACCATCAAAAGCAGGGTACGGGAGGCGATTGAATCCGACAATGAAAGCCAAGTGACAGATCTGCATATTTGGCGGGTTGGCTCCAGGGATATGGCTCTGGTCGTATCTGTTGTCACAGGAGCAATGCGCAAAGCCGAAGAGTATCGTTCCAGACTGAAGTTACTGCCGAACCTTGCACACATCAGTGTCGAGGTACATTCCTGCGACGATCAAAATTGTTCTTGCAGGCGATGATCATTGCCATCTCTCGATCTGATCACCATTTGAGTCTCTGTATCAGGCTCCCGAATCCGGTTTAAGTTATTGGAACCTCCGCGGAACCTCTGACGCTGAAAACCAAAAAGGACCTAGCCCGTTATCAGGCTAAGTCCTTATTTTGTATGGCGCGCCACGAGAGATTCGAACTCCCGGCCTTCTGATCCGTAGTCAGACGCTCTATCCAGCTGAGCTAGTGGCGCAAAGGAACGAGGTTTATCGCTTAATGCCAGCTTAATGTCAAGCTTTTTCAAGCTTAACAGAAAAACTGGCGGAGAGGGAGGGATTCGAACCCTCGGTACAGTTGCCCGTACAACACCTTAGCAGGGTGCCACCTTCGGCCGCTCGGTCACCTCTCCACTTTTCACATTTTTTGCGAACGCACAGTGTAGTGCTGTCGTCCACGTTTTTCAATCACTAATTAAAAAACTGGCGGAGGAGGTAGGATTCGAACCCACGGAACTTTCGTTCAACGGTTTTCAAGACCGCCGCCTTAAGCCACTCGGCCACTCCTCCGCATCTGTACTATGTATTACGAACGGCAGATCGTATCAACCAATTTTTTCAATACCGCCCATATAAGGACGCAAAACCTCTGGTACCACCACCGAACCGTCTGCCTGCTGGTAGTTCTCCAGCACCGCCACCAGGGTACGGCCGACAGCCAGCCCCGAGCCGTTCAGCGTATGCACGAATTCCGGCTTGCTGCCTGCTTCGCGGCGGAAACGGATGCCGGCGCGACGGGCCTGGAAATCGCGGAAGTTCGAGCAGGACGAGATCTCGCGGTAAGCCTGCTGGCCCGGCAGCCAGACTTCGATGTCGAAGGTACGCGCAGCGGAGAAACCGATGTCGGCGGTGCACAGATCAACCACCCGGTAAGGCAGCTGCAGGGCCTGCAGAATCCCTTCGGCATCAGCCAGCAGCTTCTCCAGCTCGGCGTCCGAATCTTCGGGGTGGGTAAACTTGACCAGCTCGACCTTGTTGAACTGATGTTGCCGGATCAGGCCGCGCGTGTCGCGGCCATGGGCACCGGCCTCTTTGCGGAAGCAGGGTGTATAGGCTGCGTAGCAGACCGGCAGTTGCGGACCATCGAGGATTTCATCGCGAAAGATGTTGGTAACCGGCACTTCGGCCGTCGGAATCAGAAAGTAATCCGGCTCGTCGAGGTGGAACAGGTCGGCTTCGAATTTCGGCAGTTGGCCGGTGCCGGTCATGGTGTCGCGATTGACCATGAGGGGCGGAAGCACTTCGGTATACTTGTCGCCACGGGTGTGGGTATCGAGCATGAAATTGATCAGGGCGCGTTCGAGGCGCGCTCCGGCGCCCTTGATGAGAGCGAATCGTGAGCCGGTGATCTTGGTGGCCCGCTCGAAATCGATGATATCGAGCGCTTCGCCCAGGTCCCAGTGGGCCTGCGGCTCAAAATCCAGCCTTGTCGGCTCGCCCCAGGTTCTGACCTCCGGATTGTCCTCCTCGGACTGACCAAGCGGACACTGCGCATCCGGCAAGTTCGGCAGGGTCAGCAGCAGAACCTTGAGGCTGTCCTCAACCTGACGCAACTCCTCATCGAGTTCCTTGATCCGGTTCGAGACCTGTTTCATCCGGACAATTTCATCCTGCACCTGACTTTTATCTTTGGTCTTGCCGATCAGGGCTGAAACCTGGTTGCGCTCGGCCTTGAGACTTTCCGCTTCGCTGAGCAGACCACGCCGGCGGTCGTCAAGAACGCGGAAGGCACCAAGATCGACAGCCCCGCCGCGGGTGGCCAGGCGGCCTTCGACCTCGTCCAGGTTGTCACGCAAGAATTTAAGATCGAGCATCGGTTCGCTCCACTCTCCCGTGAGGGGTGAGGCGTCAGGAGTAAGACAATTGGAAACTGTTGTTAACTATTGTTTGTCAGAAATAAGAGGAGACTTCTAACATTTATCTGACTATGGGTCAAGCTCTCGTCACTCTTTACTGCGCTCTCCACGCACCCACCAGTCGGCATCGTCATCAAACCACCAGCGGGTCGAGTCGGTTGCCCAGATCGTATCCGCCAGGGTTCTGGCCGCTTCGGTCTGCAAACGTTTGAGGGTTGCCGGATACCATTCATCGGCGTAGCGATTGCCGAGATCCTTGTACTCCTTGAGCGCCAGGATCATCTCCAGCTGGTCGGCGTCGTGGGCAATATGTGCTTCGCGGGTCTGCCTTGCCATGAACTCGTATTGCAGGCTGCGGTAATCGTCGCCGAAGGGCAGTGTGCGGGCGAGGTCCTCGACCGCCTTGCGCTCGTCGACCTTGACGTACTTCTTGTTGACATAGTTTTGATCACCGGTACGCGCTTCGGGAATATCGTGGAACAGGCAGAGCAGCACCACCCGGCCGGTATCCGCCTCTTCATCAAGCTGCGCCAGCGTGTAGCCGATCAGGCTGGCGCGAAAGCTGTGCTCCGCCACTGATTCGGCACCGGAACCGAGAAACTGGAAGCCGGTGCGCGGCGTGCGCTTGAGCATGCCGGCTTCGAAGAGGAAATTAGCGAGGTTTTTCATAAGTAAGACCCTGTTAGCCGCCAAGGCACCAAGTCACAAAGAAAAATCATTGTAAGGCAATCATTGCAAAGAGAAAAGGACAAACCCTGGTTTGGTGTCTTGATGGCGAATTTACCCGAAACGGATCAAAGCCACGCCGCAGAGAATCAGCAGGGCGGCGATGAAGCGGATGCGACCGCAGGCCTCGCCGAGGAAGAGCACGCCAATCAGAACGCCGATCAGCAGACTGACCTGGCGTGCCGGTACGGCATAACTCATCGGCGCCATCTGCAGGCCGTAACGGAAAGAGAGAAAAGACGCCATAATAACCGGCCCCGAGAGGAGTACCAGATTGCGGCTGACTCTGAACTCAGCCATGATGCGTCCACGGTACTTGGGGCGCATGATGTTCAGGGTCATGAACAACAGCATGAAGCAAACCAGCAGGCCGGTGAAATGGAAAGGTGAGTAGAGCATGACGCCGG
>JAVVDT010000360.1:0-725 GCA_032250875.1 Desulfuromonadales bacterium
GTCCTCGGCAGTTGTCAAGTATTCCTTGACAACTGAATCCTCCGGCAACTCCCCTTCCTTGAGGATGTTCTTGATGTGCAGGCTGACGTTCTGCTTCGTGGTATCGAACAGCTCGGCCATCTCGCCCTGATTCAGCCAGACGGAGCCGTCCAGGGTTTGCAGCTGGACTTCCGCCTGGCCATCCTCGGTACGGTAAACGATCAGCTCTCCCCGGTCCGGCGTGCTCATGCCATGACCTCCCGGAGCCGGTCGCGGATGGAGTGGATAAAGTGGGCCAGTTGGCTGCGGGTTTCACCGTTCATTGCTTCTTGTCCTTATTGTCGGCCCCGACATTTCCGGTCGCGTGCGCCTTCATCCACTGATCGATCTCCTCCCGGTCGAAACGCCACTGGGTGCCGATCTTGGAGGCGGGGATTTCGCCGCGCTGGGCCATGCCGTAGAGCTTGGTCCGGCTCATCTTGATGTAGCCCGCCAGCTCATCAATGGTCAGCCATTTGTCGTATGTCTCCATGACCTCACCGTCCAGAAGAGATTCGTAGTGAAAATTTGATAAAGAAAGATAACCCTGGCCATCCATAAAGACAAGAAAAAACAGCATACAGCGTCATTGTCATTGTGGGATTTTTTCCGATTTTTCCGACACATCCTGCTGCCACCCGGTAAGTAAGGGCCATGAGAACAGACAAGAAAAAAATTTCAGCCGACACCCGTTTCGGTTGCGCGGC
>JAVVDT010000361.1:0-684 GCA_032250875.1 Desulfuromonadales bacterium
GGAATTCGGTCATCCCTGCACGGACAGGATTAAGGTGAATATATGCCACAAGTTCAAGGAGATATGAATCAGCATCAACCAGAATCGCCTTGTGGCGACCCTGAAAGAGATGCCCAATGCGTTTCTGGCGCCAGTTCACCCAACGCGTGTAGCGAAAAGACAGGTTCTGAATAATCCGGGAGAGAGAAACGTTTCCAACCTGTATTGCAAGGTGGGCATGGTTGTTTAACAAACAAAAGGCCAGAACCCGGTGATTATAACGCTGGAGGCCTTCCTGCATGAGGAGATAAAACCGGCAACGGTCCTTATCATCAAAGATGATATCTTGTCTGGCATTGCCACGTAAGATGACGTGATAAACTGCGCCAGGAAAATGTATGCGTGGTTTGCGTGCCATAATGTAAGCCTACCACCATCTTACAGTCTTTCAAGCCTGACCCCGGATCCCATTCTTTCAAGCCTGACCCCGGATTATTTGCAGTCTTTCAGGCCCGCCTTCCGTCTTTTTCCGTATTCGAAAATAATTGTCGTTGATCAGTTGATCGTTAAATCTTATTCCAGTCGAACTTCAATTCATCAACCGGTTCTTCACTAAACAACGCATTGATGGATGTTGGCGTCTCTTGCTGTGGTGCTTTCGTTGCGGCCTGTTCGGCGATCTTCTGCAAGTATTTCAACCGTGGC
>JAVVDT010000362.1:0-670 GCA_032250875.1 Desulfuromonadales bacterium
CAAAAAGTATGGTGTCTGGCGAGACGCGATTCACCTGTGTTGATTGATGTTCCGGCACATAAAACCTGAAATCGCTTCACAGAATCAAAACATTACGGAACGGTCCATGGAGCCCGGATGAATGCAGAAACAACGGATCAATTGAGAAGCCTTAAGGTTTCAACCCAGAATCTTGTTTTTTAGTTGATCAGCGTTCATCAGATTTGATCAGCGTCCCATTAAGGTTTGGTTTTTCTCAGCACCCTCCGATTGGTGTGCTCCGACCCCAAGGGGAGATCCCGTGTGTCGTCGGAATCTCCGTTTGTCAGGCCTGACCCTTAAGTCTTCAGAAACAACGGATCAATTGAGAAGCCTTAAGGTTTTAACCCGGAATCTTGATTTTTGGTTGATCAGCGTTCATCAGATTTGATCAGCGTCCCATTGAGGTTCGGTTTTTCTCAGCACCCTCCGGTTGGTGTGCTCCGAACCAATGGGAGATCCCGTGTGTCGTCGGAATCTCCATTTGTCAGGCCTTAAGTCCCATCACCAAAATCTGCACATTTTTTGTGGAATGTGTAGACCTGACCCTGAATCTACTGATGCACAGCGCTTGCCGGGAGTGGAATGACTTTGGCTTTCTGTCGATGTACAACCGGAGTGTATTCCGGGACTATATCCTGCAGGCCAGCGC
>JAVVDT010000363.1:0-667 GCA_032250875.1 Desulfuromonadales bacterium
TTAGATTCTTATGGAGGGGAACTGTCCGGAGATCTTCCATTTAATGACAAGGTCGGCGTGACCGGTCTTCTGCGCTATACGAATTACGATGATTCGGGAATCGAGACATTGCCAACAATGATCGTCATAGACAACTCTTTCGTGGTTATTATACCTGGCCAATCCGGGTTCGAGGCGGAGCAGTACGACCGCTACAGCGCGAACTTTTCCCTGTATTATACGACGCGGCTGGGCCGGGTCTCCGCCGGCTACATTTACAACCGCAACGATTCCGATCTCGATGATGAGAATTACACGAACAATATTGTTTACGTCAGTGCTGCACTGCGGTTTTGACGATTTCTGGAGGCTGGAGGCTGGGGGCTAGGGGCTGGGGGCTGATAACGGACCGCGGATCACGGGATTTTAACAATTATGTATACCGAATTTTTTAACCTCAAAGTCAAACCCTTCGAACTGGTACCCGATCCGGCATTCCTGTATCAGAGCCGTTCGCACAAAAAAGCCTTGAATTACCTCAGGTATGGTCTGCATGAAAGGGCAGGGTTCATCCTGCTGACTGGCGAGGTTGGTTCGGGCAAGACCACAATCGTCCGGAATATCATCAGCGAGATGGGCAAGGACGTCGCTCTGTCGATGCTGTTCAACACCAAGGTTTCCAACAAAC
>JAVVDT010000364.1:0-665 GCA_032250875.1 Desulfuromonadales bacterium
TGGCCACCATGACACTGCGAGGCATCGACGAGAAAACGTCCGAAGCCCTGAAAGAGAGAGCCCAATAAGAGGGAACCAGCGTAAATGCGGTGACCCTGCGGCTTATCCGCGAATCTCTTGGCATCGACAAGAGGAAGCGAAATGTCATCTATCACGACCTCGACCATCTGGCCGGTACCTGGAGTCAGGAAGAGGTCGCAGAATTCGAGCGCAATACGGCTGTTTTTGAAAAGGTCGATGAGGAAATCTGGAAATAGGTAGAAGATCGCTAACAGGGGGCAGCCCTGAAAAGTCCGGGTTTGACTCCTGGTAATTTTAGTCAAGCCCCGTCATGACCCCGTCATTAAACCGTATCAATCACAACTGAAAACAACAAAAGGCCTGAGATGACTATCGAAGAAGCACTGGAGACGTTAAAACCCTATCATTCCAAAATGCCCACAGAGGCGCTGAATGTTATCCGCAGCAATTGGGATGAGGCCGAGCCTGCAGTATTGGCGGAACTGGATCGGTGCATCGCCACACCGCTGGAGGATGAGCATTCGGCCCTGTTCCTCTATGCGCTTTACTTGTGTGCCGAAATGCAGTGTGCGGCGGCGTTTGCGCGATATATAACGATTTGTCGTTTGCCTATCCTGTTGATGGATGCCCTGATTGGCGATATC
>JAVVDT010000365.1:0-652 GCA_032250875.1 Desulfuromonadales bacterium
GCCCGGGAACGGCGAGGTGGTCGGGGTGGTCAGGCAATAAAAACTGCCGGCGATTCATACCGGTGACCTCGAGGGCGGCAAGTTCGATTTCGTCCTGCGGATATGGGCGCACGAAAATATCGAAGGATTCCTTGACCTCGTCACCGATCTGCACGCATCCGGAAATCTGAATCAGCCCGTTGCGCTCGGGGTTGACACCGGTGGTCTCAACGTCAATGAAAAGTAATTTCTGTTCGGAATTCGGCATAAGCTCTTTCTGTTTAAAAGGGGTCGTTAGCAAGCCTGCTCAGTTCGCAAAAAACAGCAAAGGCTTAATTGGCCGCAGATACAATCTGATCAGGGCTGATCAAACGTTAACCTGAATCAGTGAGTTTACAATAGTAATTTTCTTCTAGATCTTTGACAATTAGCTGATTTTGTTGGTGTTTTGTGCTACATTAGAACCGCATTGAAATTCACCCAAGGAGATTTTTTCGTGACTTTTCCGCGGTTCACCATCGAGCAATCCGACACCGAATTTTATACCTCACAGTCCGGCATGGCCCTGGTCGGTCTGGCCATCAACCGGTACACCACGCTGGTCTCACGTTTGGCCAAAGCGGCACCCTGCCAAGGGACCGCTACCGCCGATGTGCTGCGCTGCTATATCGGC
>JAVVDT010000366.1:0-643 GCA_032250875.1 Desulfuromonadales bacterium
GGGTATGCCCCTGAGGGTGTGTCTTATCACATCATGCTACTTGATCAAGCTGGGCTCATTTCAGCAGACAAGGCTGACTACGTTGATGGCAGGGGTGAGTACTACTATGGCCAAAATCTCACTTGGAGCGGCCACGAATTCATCGACAATGCAAAGAATCAAGATCTATGGAATCGGGTTAAGGGCGCTGCTAAAGAAAAAGGTGTTCAGCTTTCTTTTGAAGCAATAAAGAAACTAATGTCCAACGCGCTCGATCAGATGCTCTCTTAGCACCATTTTCGTGCCGTGCATAACCAAACCAATAAGGATTGACACGAAACCAATAAGGATTGACACGACCCGAAGGCGTCGTCTCAATCCATTGTTCAACCATCTATATGCATTCGACTTCATCGTCGCCGATGCGAAGCGCCGCCATGAGGAACTAAACGAATCCCGCTACTCATCTTGGGGAAATGGCAAGCCAATCCGCACTATTCCTACCGTGAGGAAACCGGAAGAGGTGGTACTCCCTGAAGATCGTATCCAAGTCAGCAGCATCGTCATCAAGTCCCCCGATTTTTGGGAGTTTCTCGGTAGTATCAATCCACTCGAAGTGCTACGCAAATACCTCTGCGACCGGCACGAGCGCAAGAAGGACACG
>JAVVDT010000367.1:0-641 GCA_032250875.1 Desulfuromonadales bacterium
GCAGACACTGAAAAACGATATAGCGGTTTTCTGAGCGATAGCCATGCCAGCGAAGAGCGGCGAGTGACAAAGCATGGGCAGCATTGTAGGCCAGGTCGAAGCGACTCTCCAACGACAAGGCCTTCATACGGGAGTCTTTGAGCCGCGTGCGCCCTGAATGGAGAAGATCATCGAATTCTTTCTGATCACCCGGCTCCTGCTTTATTTGTCCGATATCAACCAGGTTCTTAAACTGTTGGGAGCTTGTAGAGTGTTCCCGGTCGAGAGGTCTTGGAGGGGTGGAGTCGGTGGTGGTTTCGTCAGGTACGTTGTTCTGTTCTTCGGACACGATACTCTTCTCACTGTTGTTTTCTAGAATATTTGAACCAAAAAACGGCCATTTTTTCCAAATTATATGAAACAAACTGGTGAAATTCTCAAAATAAATAAACTATTGGTGCCCAGAAATATCGTTATATTCAGAGATGTTACACCGAAAACCACATGTCACGTTCATGTAAATCTCTCTTGTGTTAGTGGATACTGTCCCCATATATGGTAAATAACAGACTAAGCAGGTGATCACTAAGTAGCTGAAAATACAATATTTTTCCATTTTCACATTTGTTGAGTCGGATCTTGTTTTCCCCAATAAGGCAGGG
>JAVVDT010000368.1:0-640 GCA_032250875.1 Desulfuromonadales bacterium
CTTTGAACAATTGACCACCATCGACAATCACCAAGACCATCTGCACACAGTCGACTATCTGCGCCGCAAGGCCCGGCCCTGCATTGTCATCGCCGCTTCGGGCATGTGCAGCGGGGGGCGCATCGTCAACTATCTCAAGGCCATGATTAATGATGAGCACACCGACATCCTGTTCAGCGGTTACCAGGCCCGGGGCACACCAGGCCGCGCCATCCAGCAATACGGACCGCAAGGCGGCTATGTCATGCTCGACGGCCGGCGTTACGACATCCGCGCCCGTATTCACACCATCTCAAGTTATTCGGCCCACGCCGACCAGAAAGACCTGGTCAATTTCATCAAGCGCATGCGCAAACGACCAAAGCACATTCGTCTGGTTCACGGTGAACCGGCAGCACAGCAAGCCCTGCGCATGGAACTCGCAAAATACGCCATCAGCGTCGATTGAAGAGGATCCGGGAAGAGGAAGGGACACTTCCGGAAGTGTCCCCCGGGTCTATTTACATGCTCTACACTTTGCCGGAGACTACAATACTCTGGTTAAAGGAGGTTGGTCATGGTTGTCGTGATTCAGAACGATCCGCTGGTCCCACCCGGACTGTTCGGTCGTTACCTCGAAGAGCTCAAGGTTGACTGGCAG
>JAVVDT010000369.1:0-640 GCA_032250875.1 Desulfuromonadales bacterium
CCGATATCCGTTTGGGGCGCAGCGCTGACCAGAAGCGACGCCTGGCATTGGCAATTATGCACGAACTCAGTGTAAGATGGGGGCTGGCGAAGGAGCATATCTATATTATCTATACCGAACATGACGGGCCGGACTTCCAGCTCAGCGATCGGGTCCTGCCATCGTGGCAGACGGGAGAGGACCCGCTGAACGATTAGTGCGAGAGAGAACTCCCCCGCTTTGCCGGGGTGCGTGGCTGCCTGTTGAGATGAGAGCTAGTTCTCATCCGGAAACGGCAGTCGTGCCATCCAGAGTTTCCGGATGGACACGAGCTGTTTTCTGAGCAAGAGTAGCCAAAAATTAACCAAGGACATCCGGTCGTTCATGCGAAAGCAGAAAGCTGAAAACGAGCTAAAGTCTGTTCTCAAACATCCAGATTTTCGCTTCGGCCCGTATAGTCTGGGCTGCTAGTTTTTTGCTTTGCCTATAGTAATTTCCCAAAGGTATGTTATGAGTTATATACAATACTCTGCTGCCTTTGCTTTTCCCTCCTATCAAGGCACAGAGATTTTGCCCCGCCACATCCCCCTGTGCGTGGGGCTTTTTTTGCCCAGCTGAGTCGGGTAAGATTCTGTCTCATGTGAATGGTCCGAAACATCAC
>JAVVDT010000036.1:0-15103 GCA_032250875.1 Desulfuromonadales bacterium
ACATACTATGCGTATGCCTTCGCCCCTGAAAAAACACCAAGCCTTGTAGGATGAAATTTTTGCTTAGCCATCCCATGAGCACATCCCATGTGTACATCCCATGAGCACATCTTATGAGCACATCTTATGAGCACATACTATGAGTTTTTGTGAGTGCAAAAGTGATGAACGAAAAGTGGAGATTAACCTTGAAGAAGTTACGTCTGTTCTATTTGCTTCTGCTGGCTGTCATGCTCGCCGCTATTGTCGGTTGCAGCAGCGACGAATCCGCCTCGTCGGCATCGTCTGGCAAGGGGCGACTGCAGGGCCAGGTTTCCATGCCGCTGGAAGGGGTCTACCTATATGTTTACAAGCCCGGCATGGATCTTTATGGACCGGCTTATGCAATTTCTGCGGCGACGAGCAGCGATGGCAGGTTTGATCTTGAGCTTCCCGATGGCAACTATGTTGTTGTGGCCAGAAAACGCGCGAAGGGCGAGGAGACCGGGCCGGTGGTGGCAGGCGATAACCGCAGTGAATTCTTGCAGGTCACCGTACAGGGCGGCGTTGTTGCCTTGCAGATTTCGGCTCCGATAAAGATTGGAGACCAGAGAAACTTCAGCGGCGATGCCGGTGAATCAAAGACCGGAATTGCCGGCCAGATCCTGGACAGCGACGGCCAGCCAGTCGCCGCTGCCAGAGTGCATGTCTATGATCACGTGCAGATGTCCGAGCGGCCGAAGTATGTCTCCGAGAAAACCGGACCGGACGGGCATTACCTGATCTATCTGCCTGCCGGGGGTACTTATTATCTGGCCGCTCGCGATAAATTTGGTGGGCCGCCCAAGCTGGGAGATCTCTATGGTCGCTATGATCAAGGCACCATAGAACCCTCGGCCGTTGTGGTTAAACAAGGCCAACTGCTGAAACCGGTTGATATCACCGTGACCAAGGTCTGGTAAAGATGCGGCGTTTTTTCCTCGTGAGCTTGTTTGCTCTCATCATGGCTGCCTGCACGACAGATCCGGTGCTCAACCTGGAGCAACTCGAAGCCGATGCCCGTGGCGGTGACCAGCAGGCCATTGAGCAGCTTGTCGGTGTATTGTCTGAGCGCAAAGCTGGCGTTGCGGACCGCGTTTACGCAATAATAATAGATATTGGCAACAGAGCCGTTCCGGTTTTACTGCAGCATGTCCATGCAGAAGATAAACAACTGCGCGAATACGTGGTCGCTGCATTGGGCACGCTCAAGGTTGTCGACGCCATCCCTGCTCTGGGCGACATTTTGGCCACGCCTGCTCTGCAAAGACGCTATATTGCAGCCTGGGCTCTCGGTGAAATTGGCGATGCTGCAGCTGTGCCGAGCTTGCTAGCTGTTCTGGCTGATGAGAACAGCGAGGTGCGGCGCTATGCTACCCGCGCTCTGATCAAGCTGAACCGGGCCGCAGTCAGACCGTTGATTGAATACCTTGCCGAGGCACGCGGCGAAGGTGCGGCCGCAGCAATCCGTGCGCTGGGGGATATCGCCGACAAGCGGGCGCTGGAGGTTCTGCTGGAGCGGACACAAGGTGAACAGCGCGCCGAGGCCTTTTCGGCGTTGGGCAAGCTGCGTGACGCTCGTGCCGAATCAGCCCTGCTTAACGGTCTGCGGGATCCCGACTCGCTGGTGCGCATGCATGCCGCCATGGCCCTTGGTCCCCTGGGCAGTCCGGCAGCCGCGAAAGCTTTGTCAGAAACCCTTGAGGATGACGCCCACGTGGTTCGCGAATGGTCTGCACGTTCGCTGGAAATGATCACCGGCAAACCGGTCTTGTACCGCGACAGTCATGATGAATATGTGCGTCCATACGTGGTTTATCACTAATCGTGAAGACGAGAGGTTGCCAGGCTGCCAGCCTTGAATTTTGAGAGACTCTTTGTTGAAAAATCTGCTCGATATTAAATGTCTGGGTTTTCTGCTGCGCTCGACATGGACCTGGCGACTATTGCGCCTGGCGATGCTGGGGCTTCTGCTGGCGATGATCGCTTATGGCTGGCATCAGCATGCCATCCCCGGCGTGACGGTTCGCGATCCCTTGATGTATACCAATTTCACAACCTTCAATCTCTGGGTCCTCTGGATGATGGGCATGGTCATCGTTGCCCTGGTCTTTGGACGTTCCTGGTGCACTGTCTGCCCGGTCGGTTGGCTGAACGGTCTGGTCAGCCGTCTCGGATTGCGTCGCGAGTTGCCGTCCTGGCTGGATCCATTTATTTCCGTGACTCTGGTGCTCGTGCTTTTACAGCTGCTTGTCTATTTCCTGGCTATCCACCGTTATCCGGATTACAGCGCTGTTTTGTTGGTCTGGATGCTGATCCTGGCGCTGGCCGCCGGTCTGGTTTTCCGCCGGCGATCGTTCTGTCTGCTGCTCTGCCCGGCAGGCGCCATGTTCAGCCTGTACGCCCGCTTGGCACCCTGGCAATTACGCGTCAGAGAGCAGGATGTTTGCGCAAACTGCCTCGAAAAGCCGTGTGTCTCTTCAGCTCTGACCTGGAAACAGGCTTCACTTGGCGGGCTCAGAGTCAGTTGGCGAACCCGGCCGGAAGGTTGTCCGGTTGCGCTGATACCGGCTGAGATCAACGACAGCGCCGCATGTACTCTCTGCATGAACTGCGTGCAGACCTGCTGCAACGACAATCTCGCTCTCGGCTTCCGCGGCTGGCCGGGAGATTTGCGGCAAAGCCGCCTGCGTTCAGGCGAGGCGTTGTTTTTCCTGGTACTGCTCGGGCTGTTGACGGCCAACTTTTCAAAGGTTTACGTCAGCCTGCGTGAAACGATTTTCTGGTTGCCCGAAAGCCTTGCGTTAGCGCTTGGCTGGGATGCCGCCGGATTCTACCCGCTGGCAGTGGTCTGGATCGGCCTCATCTTCCCATTTTTGCTGCTTGTGCCGGGATTGCTTGTTTACCTGCTTGGTCAAATGAAATTCTCGACTCTCGATGAAGAGCCGGCCAAAGTACCCAAAGACGCTCCGGCAACCTTCTCTTTGTCCGGTTTCATGCATTTGCTGGGCCGTTTGGCGCTGTCTACCCTGCCGCTGGTACTTGCTGCACACCTGGTGCTCGCGATCGTGAAGTTGAATGCCAAGCTTGGTTATTTACCCTTAACCCTTCAGGATCCGTCCGGCGTCAAAAGCTTTTTAGCGACCAACATCATGCAGACCCTGTCACCGCCGGGTGTTCTCGTCTCTCTGGACATCCTCAAGTGGCTGGTGGCTTTGCTGCTGATTGCAGGACTGGCATTTTCGTTCATTGCAGCCTGGACTGTTGCCGGAAGCGAGGTGAAGGGGCAACAGACAACAGATCGCCCGTTTTTTATGGCGGCACTGGTGACCATTGTTCTGCTCTCCGGTTTCTACGGCTCTACGGTGGTGGAATGGTTGTTCGTAAGGTAAAAATGCTGATTGGCAGTGCTCTGCTGGTCATAATCATGTGCGCACCGGCGCAGGCTTGTTTTGGCCCGAAACTTTTTGTCGGTGTGGGGCAAAGTCCCAACGAGCAAGCTCTCTTCGCCCTGATTACGCTCTATGTTCTGGAAAAGACCGGAGTAGACAGTAAGCGTATCGATATCGAAGCAGAACAGGACCCCCTCGTTCTGTTGTCAGAGAATAAGCTTGACCTGGTCTTTATACCGTCGGATTCTTTTGATAATCCGGTTTTTAAAATTGCAGGCATGCCTCTGCTGGCGGCAGGAAAACGCCCCCTGCAGGAGCTGCAGTTTACGACCGTGCTGCCGGCGATCAGGAAACTGAACAACTTGCTGAAGCAAGGTGATGTTGAAGGTCTTGTCAGCCGCATTGAGTCCGGCGAAAGCGCCATGTCGGCAGCCCGTAATTTCTTAATGGAACTTCGCTGGATATAATGTCAAGTATTTGGAAAACAATTGCATTCCTGCTTGTCATGAATCTCGTGACAATCCCCGGTTTCTCTGCATTGCAGGCTGCTGATGCGCCACCGGAATACTCTGGCGCTTATTCCGGTGATCTGGTCTGGAGCGGCACGGTCACCATGACCGGTGATGTGCTGATTCTCGAAGGTGGCACATTGACGATTCTCGCCGGAACCCGGGTTGACATCGTCCCGGCGCAAGGAACCAAGATCGATCCGGAGTACTTGTCCTCTCAGACAGAGCTTTTGGTGCGAGGTGCTCTCGATATTCAGGGAACGCCTGCGGCGCCAGTGCGTTTCATAATCATGGCCGCAAGTGAAAACGAAGCGATTGCCTGGTCCGGCATCACACTTGACAAGGCTGCCGCGAGTCGCATTCACAGTGCCGAACTGGAGCGCGCGGATATCGCGATCAGGTGTGTCCGGTCTTCTCCCGAAATCAAGGGAAACCGCATTTCCGGTTGTCGCTACGGGATCGTCGCCCAGCAACAGAGCCATCCCGAAATCCTGGCGAATATCTTGAAGGACGGTGAAGGCGGCATTTTCTGCTGGCGCGATTCAAATCCTTATCTGCTGGACAACCTGATTGCCGATCACGACGAGGAGGCCGTTTTTATCGATGCCGGCAGTCGTCCACGTTTGCACCGCAACACGATCAGCGGCAACGCCATCGGCCTGGCGCTTTACGATCGCGACCTGCCGTTTGATTCTGTCCTATTGACGGATAATGCTGAAAACGTCCGCTGGCTTGGTCGTCAGGGACAGGCTGGTCATCAATGATATTTCGCAAGTGCCTCGTTCTGATCCTGCTGGTTGTAACCTCGCCGCTGTCAACCTCGGCTGACGAGGTAAAGATTTACCAGGGGGAACAGACCATTTTTGAGGACACCGTCTGGAGCGGCGATATCCTGATAGACGGAATCCTGACGATTGCGGCAGGAGCAACACTGGAAATCCGACCAGGCAGCCGTGTTCGCTTCACTCGTTTCGATAGCAACGACGATGGCATTGGCGAACATGAAATCTTCGCTCAGGGACAAATTCGCGTGCTCGGCAGCGTCGAGCAACCTGTGCTGTTTACTTCAGCAGAAACAAGCCCTCGTCCCGGCGACTGGGGGGCGATCAACATGATGGTCAACGAAGAAGGAAACCGCCTTGAGAACTGTATTGTCGAATACGCTTATCGTGGTTTTCACGCCCATTACTCCCAGGCCAGGCTGGTGAACAGCCTCTTCAGAAATAATATACGGGGCGCACAATTCCAGGAATCACAGGTGGTTATCGAGGATTGCCGATTTCTTGACAATCTAAACGGGATACAATTTCGCGACAGTCAAGTTACTTTGCGCGGTTCGACGATTTCCGGCAGTCACTGGGGATTGCGTTGTGTCTACAGCGAGCTGGTCATGATCGATTGTGTGATTGAAGACAATCTGGTTAACGGTGTGAATATTCGTGACGGCAAGATCGACGCCCGCGGCAACCGGATTGCCGGCAACCGTCGTGGACTCTACCTGCAACGCAGTGCAGGGCAGGTTATCGCCAACGATCTGTCAGCCAACAGCGAGCATGGCATTTTTCTTGAAGAGTCCAGCGTCGAGGTTGTTGCGAACCGCCTGGCCGACAACGGCCGGGCGGGTGTGCGCTGGTTGAACAGCAAGGGGAGTCTGACACAGAACCTGATTGCTGAAAACGGCGTCTATGGCCTCATCAATGATGGGACGAACGCCGTCGACGCGCGTCACAACTGGTGGGGATCACCCAGACCTGCTGATATCGCGGCCGCAATCCGTGACGGGCTGGATCGTCCCGGAGCGGGGCTGGTCGATAGCCGCCATGCATTGCTGCAGCCTTTGCTATTTAAACCTTTTTCGGAGAATCCATGAAGTCCCTGATTCTGACTGTCCTCCTGCTTGGAGTTTTATTAAGCGGTTGCGATCAAACCCCCGCAGGTCAGCCGATTCGCATCGGTTACATGAACTGCAACAGTGAAGCGGAGACCCGGCAACGCTTTCGGCCGTTGACGGCCTATCTTGAACAACAGCTGGGCCGCCCCTGCGAAGCTGTGCCGGTTGACACTCAGGAGCTCGAATCGCGCTTTGCCGCCGGTGAGTTTACCTTTACCCACGGCAACAGCCTGCTTTACATCATTTTACGCGAGAATCATGGCCTGCAACTGATTGCGACAGAGAAGCGCGGGCAGTTCGGTTCGCGCACGGCAGGCGCTATCATCGTTCGTCGTGACAGCCCGATTCAGACGTTGCAGGATTTAAAAGGCAAACGCATGGTGTTCGGTCCGCAGCTGGCGCCCACCGGCTACCTGGCGCAGTACGATCTGATGCTGCAGGCAGGCTTCGATCCCGAACGTGAGCTTGAATATTACGCCATCCCGCATGGCGCCTATAAACATGAGAAGGTCATCTACGGGGTTTATTTCGGTGACTACGATGCTGCGGCCGCACCGATCCTGGATCTGGAAATGATGATCCGTGAAGGGCGCGTCTCCGCCGACGACTTCCGGGTGCTGGCCCAGAGTGAAATAATCCCTTATTGTACCTTTGGCGCGGCGCAAGGTGTCGATGCCGAGCTGGTGGAGAAATTCCGTAAAGCCTTGCTTGATCTGACTCCGGAAACCACAGTCAAGATTGACGGCCAGACTCTCAAGGTCCTCGACGCGGCCTGGATTGACGGCTTTGAAACCCTGCTCGATCAAGACTACGATCCGATCCGAACCATGGCGAAACGCGTCAACATGCCGCCCTACCAGGAGTTCTGAGCTCATGCCGCGCGATCGTTTCGATCAACTGATGACAGCCTCGCTGGTGGCTGTTGTGATCTTTGTGGGCATTCTGCTTGCTGGCGGCGAAGCGGGTAAAGACCATCACCAGTCTTCGGCTCTCGACCGTCAACTGGAGCGTGAAATGCTCTATCAGGCCCGCATGGCATTTATTGAACGCAACTACGATCCGGTCATGATCTTACGCGACAGCGGAGCGCTGCAAGAGGCCTTGCTCAAGTTGACGGAATTGGCCAGGACGCTGCCCGATGACGCCCACAACGACCTGCTGAGCGGCGATATCCTGCTGCGTATGAGCCAGTTCGATCGAGCGTTGGCAAAGCTGGCGACAGCGGTCAGGCGCAACGCTGATTATGTCGATGCTGCAAGCCCTCTCAATCAGCGCCCGCTGATTGAATCGGCAGTGGCACAAGGGCTGCCTCTGGTCCGTGATCGCCTGCGTTCCCAACCCGACAACCGTACCATGGCGCAGATATTGAAAGACGGTTACTACCTGCAGAGCCGTCTGGCTGGAGGATGTGAATGAGCTTTTCGCTGCAGGACCGGCATTTCTGGGTCGTTCTCGTTGCCGGCTTGAGCCTTGGCATCCTTGGTGTGTTCCTGGCTGTCTGGGGCAATCCGCAAAACAGCGGCATCTGCGTGTCCTGCTTTATCGAAAATTCTTCAGGAGCCCTCGGTCTGCATGATAATGAGCGCATGCAGTATCTGCGCCCCGAATTGATCGGTTTTGTGCTTGGTTCGATTGTTTGCGCTGGCGTGTTCCGGGAATTCCGGTCGCGCGGTGGGAGTGCCCCTTTAGCGCGACTGGTCTCCGGAATTTTCCTGATCGTCGGCAGTGCCGTATTCATCGGCTGCCCGATCAAGCTTTTTTTAAGATTGACTGCTGGTGATCTGACCGCTGTAGCGGGTGTCTTTGGCCTGGTTGCGGGCGTCTGGATCGGATTGCAAGGGCTTGCTCGCGGCATCGACCTGGGCCGAAGCGAAGAGGAACGGGGCGCCACCGGCCTGCTGATCCCCGCAGGCTTTGTGCTGCTTTTCGTGTTCCTGCTGGCACGCCCGGCATTCATCATCTTCTCGGAACGCGGCAGTGCTGCCCAGCACGCACCTTTGATGGTCTCGCTGGTGATCGGTCTGTTGCTTGGCGCCCTCGCTCAACGTAGCCGCTTCTGCATCACCGGCAGTGTTCGCGACAGCCTGTTAATGGGGAGTCGCAGCCCGCTGTTCTGGGGTTTTTTAGCCTTTTTTCTCGGTGCTTTAGGAACCAGCCTGGTCACGGGTCGTTTCAGCTTTGGCCTGTATGGACAGCCGGGAGCTCATCTTGAACATCTCTGGAGTTTTCTTGGCATGTTGCTGGTCGGCTGGCTGTCCGTTCTGATCGGCGGTTGTCCGTTTCGGCAGTTGATCAAGGCCGGAGAGGGCGATGCCGACGCCGGTCTGGCGGTGGTCGGTATGCTGCTCGGTGGCGGCCTGGTACAGTCATGGGATATTGCCGCAACCGCCGCCGGAGTTTCCATCACCGGCAAGATCTCTGTGCTGGCTGGACTGGCTTTTGTGCTGGTTGTCAGTCTGTTCTCTCGTGATCGAACGGTATGAATACTCTCCTTGTCACGGTGTTGAATGGATAATCTCCAAAACTGGTTATCTTCAAAACGCAAGTCACAAAAACAGCAAAGGCTTAATTTGCCGCAGATACAATCTGATCAGGGCTGATAGGTCAAAGACCAAAGACCAAAGACCAAAGACTTATGGTTAAAGGCTTTAAGTCAGAATCAAATCATAAGGGGTTTGCTTCAAGGTTTATCCGATGTTATCAGATTTGATCAGCGGCCAATTCGTTTTGCTTTTCCGCTTCTGAATTTAGCGGAAAGACGCAAAGGTCATGTGAAAGATACAAAAAAAGTCATTCAAACGATAGGTTAAGACCGAAAGGATAAACTTACTTGTGAACAAACCACAGCGTAACCCGGACATTGTCTGGCGGGTTGAAAAACGTCGCCAGGCCGAAGTACTGAAGGCTCTGGAAGAGGGTCAAGATATCGACGATAGCGGCACGGTAATCCTGCTGCAGGCGGGCATGATGCATCAGCTCAACCTGGTTGGCGGCCTGATCTGGCAGCAATGCGACGGACAGCAGACTCTTGCCGCCATTGCCAAAGAGCTGGCAAGGGAATTTTCCGTGGAACAAACCGAAGTCGAGTCTGATGTTGCTGAATTCGTTGCCGATCTGGCAGAGAGAGGCTGGTTGATCAATGGCTGACGCGGTGCAAATATTCTCTGCTCCATTGACGTTCAACTGGACACTTTCCTATCGCTGTAACTTTTCCTGCGAGCATTGTTACAGCCGTGACGAAGAGTGCCCGGAACTGGCAATCGACGAGATCAAGCGCATCGTCGATGTCCTGGCGGAGCAACAGGTGCCGTATATCAATTTCGGCGGCGGAGAGCCGCTGATACGCAAGGATGTTTACGAAGTCGCCGAATATGCAACGAGAAAAGGGTTGAACGTCTCGATGAATACCAACGGCTGGCTTCTGGACGAGACCACGGCCCGGCGACTCAAGGATGCCGGTTTTAAAAGCGTCGGCATCAGCATCGATAGTTCAGAGGCCACTCTTCATGATGCATTTCGCAATATGCCGGGGTCTTATGCAAGAGCGCTGCGCGGGCTGGACGCCCTGCACAAGGTCGGGCTGAAGAGCACCATGAGCTCTGTGATCTCGCGGATCAACTATCAGACCTTTCGCAAGCTGCTCGATCTGGCGCGCGCCCACGGGGTTGAACAGGTTTACCTGCATAATTTCAAATGCAGCGGGCGCGGTTTTAAAAATCGCGAAGATCTCGATCTTTCGCCGGCAGAGTGGCAGGCCTTTTATCTTGAAGCGCTCTCTGTCAAGCAGCGAACGCATGACCTGAAGATCTCTTTCGATGACCCGGTGATCGCTTCCTTGCCAGAATATCGGGAAAAAACGATCGTCAAAGGGAGCAGCTGCGGCAAACTTTCGCTGCATTTGCGGCCGAACGGTGACATAACCCCATGTGGTTTCATCCCTGTCGTCATCGGCAATATCCTGAAAGACGACTTTGAGTCTATCTGGTTCGATTCACCGGTCCTCAAGGCAATGCGCGCCAAGGAGGCGACCGGTAAGTGCTCCGCTTGCGCAGCCTTTGAAGACTGCCAGGGAGGCTGCACCGCGCGAGCTTTTGCGACCACCGGCGATTTCAACCAGCCGGATCCGCATTGTTGGAAGTAACCATCTTAACAAAGAAAGGAGTCTGCTCATGAAAAAGTACAACAAGCCGCAGATCGTTGGTTCGAGTAACGTTCACCCTTGCTGAGGGCTCACTGCTGCAAAACTTCGACCTTAAGGCGGTTATCCTGACATGGGCCTCGATCTGCTGGACACCCCTATCCGTTTGACCTGGGATTTTCCTGACGAAGCGGACCAACAGACACGCTCTGATCCGCCTGCCATCGCCAGGCGGATTGTTGATGGCGGCGTATTCTTTGTCACTCTGCAAGGCACTCCGTTGCTGCATTCTGCGGCGGAAGAGGTGATTAAACTCCTGGGCAGCGGCTGTCAACTTCTGATCACCAGTCGAGGCACTCCGGATGAGCTGGCATGTCTTGCGCGCCTGCCGCAGACCGGCAGTCAGGTTCTTTTGGATGTTTCAGGCTTTCTTGACCCTGATCATGGAGTCGATACGTCCAGACTTCTGGCTGTTGTTCAATCATTCCGGTTGCAGGTATGCGAACCTGTTTTTGCCTTGACACCCTTGCGCAACAATCTCTGCAATATTCCGGATTTAGTGCGCTTCTGCAGCGAGCATCAGGTCGCCCGATTAAAGTTGCCAAACGCCCATATCGGTGATAGCTTTCACACGTATTCGCCTGCCGATCTGCTCTGTTGGCAGGACGTCGATAACTTTCGGCACGTCTGGCTGGATTTCATGAAAAGCTCCTGTCGATTGCCGGCTATGGAGATTCATGATCTCTTTCTCTGGGAGATCATGACCCCCAATCACCTGCAGAGCCGCAGCGAATATGGAGGCTGTCAGGCAGGCAACAGTCTTGGCCACGTCGATATCCATGGCCTTGTTCATCCCTGTGCAGCCTGGCCACAACCGCTTGGCAGATTGCCGCAACAGACATTGGCGGATATCTGGTCCGGAGATGAACGTCAGGCTGTACGTGAAGATATCTCCAAAAAGCCGGAAGGGTGTCATGGCTGCAGTGATTTTGATATCTGTTTCGGTGGTTGCCGTGGCCTGGCATCCTATCTGAACAGCTCGGAAGGTGGGCGGGATCTTATGTGCTCCGGCCCGCGCTGACAAAAACCCTTGAGGCAAGTGACCGACACAGTGCCACTCCGGTCTATTCCAATTGATGCCAATCTATCTCGATAATGCCGCAACCTCTTTTCCCAAGCCGCCCCAGGTCATCGAGGCAGTTGAAAGGACCTTGCGGCAGAACGCTGCCAATCCGGGTCGCGGCGGACATCAGCTCTCCCTTCAAGCCGGACGGCTGGTTATGGAATGCCGCGAAGCTGTGGCACGTTTCTTCGGCGTCGCCGATTCTGCGCGCATTGCATTCACCGCCAATGCCACCGAGGCCATTAATCTTGGTCTCTTCGGGCTGCTGCTGCCCGGCGACAGGGTTGTGACAACATCGATGGAACACAATGCCGTCGTCCGCCCCTTGAGGGCGCTCAGCGATCAGGGTGTCGAGGTTGTTCGCGTCATGGCCGATTCACTGGGTTTTGTTGCTCCGCAAGCGATTCGCGAGGCCTGCGTCCCCGGTACGCGCCTGTTGATGATGAATCACTGTTCCAATGTGACAGGTACCCTGCAGGCCATCGAACAGCTTGGCCCATGGTGTCGTCAGCAAGGGATCCTGTTTATGGTCGACGCCGCGCAGAGCGCCGGGGTCTTTCCGATCAATGTCGAAACCATGGCGATCGACCTGCTGGCGGTGCCCGGCCATAAATCATTGCTCGGCCCACCGGGGACAGGCTTCCTCTATGTTCGCAATGGTCTGGACCTTCGCCCCCTGCTATACGGTGGTACGGGCAACTTCTCGCAATCTGCAACCCAGCCGGTTGATATGCCCGAGCGGCTGGAAAGCGGAACCCTCAACACCATCGGACTGGCCGGTCTGAAGGCAGGAATCGAATTTATTGAATCCGTTGGTCTTGATCAGATCCGTTCTCATGAACAGAATCTCTTAAGCCGGTTGATCGAGGGTTTAAGCCTTCTTGGTGACGTGTCTCTCTACGGACCCCGCGCTTCTGCACAGCATGGCGGCGCTCTTTCGTTCAATGTCAAAAATATGGATCCGTCCATGCTGGGGTTTCGTCTGGATCATGAATATGGTATCTGTTGTCGCGTCGGACTGCACTGTGCTCCTGAAGTACACGGCAGTCTAGGTACTCTACCCGAGGGTACTGTTCGCCTTAGTCCTGGTTATTTCAATACTTATGATGATATCGAAACAACCCTGATGGCGATTCGTGCAATCATTGCAACCAAAGGCTGAACCAATGTTCGCGGATATCGTTTCCAAGGAGCTGGTATGAAAAAAACGATCTGTTCCCTTGTTATCCCTGTTCTGGCAGCGTTGCTGCTGATCTCCTGCTCCTTGCCGCCACTCCAGCCGGTGACGCGGGTAGAGCTGATGAAGACCCGTCTCTACAACAAGTACATCATTGAAGAGTCGCCTGAAGAGCTCCTCTACGCCCTGAATACTCGTGGTGAAGTTGTTGTTGAAGGTCACCGCAATATTCCCGGCCGGGATTTCCCGATTTTCGTCAAACTGCTGGCGACTTCTGACGGTGTGCATGTCCTCGAATACGACCGGTAATCTCTACCTGTGGAGTGCCTTTAAATGAAAAAAACCTACATTCTCGATACCAATGTACTCCTGCATGACCCACAGGCTTTGTTCCGTTTTGAAGATAATGACCTGGTCATTCCGATGACGGTTATCGAAGAACTCGATCGCTTCAAAAAGGAACTCAGTGAAACCGGCCGAAACGCGCGGCAGTTTTCGCGTATCATGGACGAGCTGCGTACCAAAGCGAAGCTGATCGAAGGTGTCGAGCTGGAAACCGGTGGCCATCTGCGTGTCGATCTCTATACTGAAGAGCACATGAAAGGCCTGCCGCCCGAGTTGCGCACAGATCAAGGTGATAACCGCATCCTGGCCGTTGCGCTCAATGTCATGAGCCATTCCGATTCACCGGTAATTTTTGTCACCAAAGACATCAACCTGCGCATCAAGGCGGACGTCCTTGGTCTGACGGCACAGGACTATGAGTCGGATAAGGTCTCGCTGGATGAGCTCTATTCCGGAACGGCCGAAATCTTCTTGCCGCGCGATGATGTGGATCTTTTCTACAGCCAGGGGTTTCTGCCCATTGAAGAGGAGTTTCTCGCCAATCAGTGCCTGACTTTGATGGACGCGGCAAACCCTTCACATACCGCGTTGGCACGTTACAACCGTCCCTTGCGTCAGGCGGTACCGCTGCTGCGTGCACCAAAAGACGGCTTGTGGGGGATTCACCCCCGTAATCGTGAACAGCAGTTCGCCTTTGACATGCTGTTGAACGAAGATATCCAGCTGGTGACCCTGGTCGGCAAGGCCGGAACCGGCAAGACCTTGCTGGCGATTGCCGCAGGTCTGTACAAATCAGCCGATGAAGGGCAGTACAGCCGGTTGCTGGTCTCTCGGCCGATTTTCCCTCTCGGCCGCGACCTCGGCTATCTGCCGGGCGATATCGAAGAGAAGCTGTCACCATGGATGCAGCCGATTTTTGATAACGTTGAACTGCTGCTCGGTTCCGTGGAAGAGGGCAGCAAGCGCAAGCGCGGCTATAAGGAACTGGTTGACCTCGGTCTCCTCGAAATAGAGCCGTTGACCTACATTCGCGGGCGTTCCATTCCGAAACAATATATGATTGTCGATGAAGCGCAGAACCTGACCCCGCATGAAATAAAAACCATCATTACCCGGGCCGGTGAGGGGACGAAGATCGTCCTGACGGGGGATCCATACCAGATTGACAACCCCTACATTGACTCCTCCAGCAACGGCCTGACTTATGTGGTTGATAAGTTTAAAGCAGAAGACATCGCCGGTCATGTTACCCTTGACAAGGGAGAACGGTCATGTCTGGCCGAACTCGCTGCAAACCTATTGTGAATGCTGCGGAACATGGATCGAGCGCTAGCAGCCCGTATAGTCCGACAGGCTGCTAGGCGAATGCTTTTGCTCGTACCGCGCACCGCGCATTGTGTGTCTATATGTTGATCCTCTGTATTGAATCGTCCTGTGATGAAACCGCCGCGGCTGTCATTCGTGACGGCCGCGAAATGCTTTCTAACGTCGTTGCGTCCCAAGTCGATGTTCATGCCCGCTACGGCGGTGTCGTCCCGGAGCTGGCTTCGCGGAAACATGTCGAGGCGATTTCTGTCGTCATCAACTCCGCGCTGGAAGAAGCCGGTGTGAGCCTTGACCAGATTGAAGGGATCGGCGTCACCCGGGGGCCGGGCCTGATCGGTGCATTGCTGGTAGGGCTTTCTACGGCCAAGGCAATGGCCTGGATGCTTGATATCCCCCTGGTAACGGTCCATCACATGGAAGGACATATCCTGGCACCATTGCTGGAGGAAGCCCCTGCTTTTCCTTTCCTGGCATTGGCAGTATCAGGAGGTCACACCCATCTTTATCGTGTTGATGGCATCGGCAGATACAGGACACTTGGCCAGACTCTCGACGATGCTGCCGGCGAGGCTTTTGACAAGGTGGCCAAACTGTTGGGGCTAGGATATCCCGGCGGCGCTGTAATCGATCGCCTGGCGCTTCTCGGTGATCCGCAAGCAATCGCTTTTCCCCGTCCGATGTTGCATAAAGCAAACTTCGACTTCAGCTTCAGCGGCATTAAGACAGCTGTCATGCAATACGTTAATTCCTGCAAAGATCCACTTGATGATCAACACAGAGCTGATATCGCCGCCAGCTTCCAGGTCGCGGTAGTCGATGTCTTGACCAAAAAAACCTTGCGCGCCGCCGCGGCAGAGGGCTTGGAGCGGATTGTCGTCGCCGGCGGCGTTGCCTGTAATAGCGGCCTGCGAGGCCGCTTCAGTGAACTTTCTGATCAGCATGGCGTCAAGGTTTTTTTCCCGAGTCCTGCCCTCTGTGGTGATAATGCCGCGATGCTTGGTGTGCCGGCTGATTTTTACCTGGAAAATGGCCGTCATGCAGTGAATAACGTGAACGCTGTGTCGAATTGGATTCTTGATGCACTAGTACCCTGTAACCCATAATCTTTCGCATCTTGCTGGTTCTTTGCCGCGTCAGCGGCGTTGCGACTTCAGCTGAGTAGCTACGGCTGGGCAGCTAAAGTC
>JAVVDT010000370.1:0-639 GCA_032250875.1 Desulfuromonadales bacterium
GGAATCGGGCTGATCATGCCTGGCAGCGTGCTGACTGTTTTCAGTGGCTGGCTGGCTTTCCAGGGGAAGGCACCCATAACATCCATCATGGCTGCGGCTGGTTTCGGAGCGGTACTCGGCGATCTGCTCAGTTACTGGATCGGTGCGCGCTTTGGCGTCCACCTCTGGCACTGGGGCTGGTTAAAAAAGCGCCGGAATTTGTTGCGTTTGACAGAACTTTTTTTCATTGAGCACGGAGGTAAAGGTGTTTTTTTCGGACGATTCCTTGGTCCGATTCGTGGACTTGTGCCGTTTGTCGCCGGGGCCGGCAAGATGCGTCCTGGCGTTTTCAGCGGTTACGCCATTATCAGTGGCATTCTCTGGGGAATCAGCTATCCGGGGCTCGGTTATCTCGGCGGAACCAGCTGGCAGCATGCGCAAACCTTGACCGGTCGACTGGGCCTGTTGATTGTGCTTGCACTCATTGTCTCCCTGCTGGTGGCGTGGCTGCGTCATAAGTTTTTACCGAACCGGACAGTGAGAAACGCAAAGCGTGACAAATCTTAGCTCTGAAAGCTTTCTCGTTTATTTCACATCCCTTGTTCAAGCCTGCCTTTTCCGTTAGGATACGAAAAATTTCAGATTCTGGTTATCTACGTT
>JAVVDT010000371.1:0-634 GCA_032250875.1 Desulfuromonadales bacterium
GGTTTATGTTGGTCTTTTTTGTTCCCATTTTGGGCATGATGATGCCCTGAGTGGCATTGTCAAGCAATTTTTCTCTTTCTTTGCCCATTTTTTGACTGCCGGGTCGGACCCGTGAATATGTTAAGATCGATGTCTGGTTTTAACCTGGTCACCAGTCACGAGTCACCAGTCACAGCTATCCATCGACACCCGCACCGCCTCCCAGCTCACTCTCGCCTACTGCCACGAAAACAACCTGCAGAGAAACTGTTGAATTGTTGAGGGCACCTGCGGTGCTGTTGAGGGCACCTGCGGTGCTGTTGAACGCGCTGCGCGCTGTTGAATTGCTGCCTGCGGCAGCGTTGAATTGCTGCCTGCGGCAGCGTTGAATTGCTGCCTGCGGCAGCGTTGAATTGTTGTGGGACCAGCCGCGAATGGCGAATGGGTTTTCCTGGTCATCGGATTTGATTTGGGGGAGCGGGACATAGTTGATATTTTGACATTCCTGCCATCCGTCGCATCAACAGCCTCGTTGCAGGTCATCACCACCCGGATAATCCGCATCACTATGCTGAAGCTGCCGGTTCAACCTTGCAGTAAAAAAATTCCATGTTGGCTGCATTCATGCTATAAAAAATGGCCACTCCAGACCGAC
>JAVVDT010000372.1:0-627 GCA_032250875.1 Desulfuromonadales bacterium
GCGTTTTAGTGGGTGGACGCAGGGGACGAGGCCGCCGGTCAAAAAACCGGCGGCCTCTGTCGGGCATGCGTTCACACGTTGATAAGTTTCCTGCTTCGGTGGCATTCTCCATTGCCTTTATTGGGGTCGGACCATACCAGCCTGAGGGCACTGCCGCACACCTTTAAAGATTTAAACCAAAGTTGATTCACCACTGAGAAAAGCTGGGAACCTCAATGGACCGCTGATCAAATTCGATGAACGCTGATCAAGCTAAACCCAACACCTGGGAATCGTGGGCACAACAGCAATGCTAATCTCAACCTGAAACCTTTCTTTAGCCGCGATCAAAATCTATGAAAATCTGTAAAAGCTAAAGACGTTGGTTGTTGGTTTAACATAGATCTTGATAGATTTTCATTGCGGCTAATTTGTCTTTGAATTTAAAGGGGGTCGGGGTCTTGCACCGCCACATTCCTTTGAAGATTCAAATCAAAAACAATTCACCACGGATAGAGGGGTCAGCCCTTTTCCAAATAACTTTACAGACACTCTTTTCCTGTGTCGAAAAAGTCACTCGCCAATTCTCTACCGATGGCAAAACCGTTGATATCGCCGTTTGACACTGTGCATCGAAGCAGCCGAAGA
>JAVVDT010000373.1:0-619 GCA_032250875.1 Desulfuromonadales bacterium
CCAGAGAACAGTACATCCTGAAGACGGAAAACAGGCAACACGAGGAAGAGGAATCATGCCGGATGGCGGGCATCAGACTGCTGGGAAAGCTTGTCCAGACTTCATGATAGAGAGGGCGACAGCGGGTTTACCTGTTGCCTTTTTTCACTGTGACCTGGGTTTCAAAATTCATTCAAAACCGGCGGGACGTATATGGTCTCCCCCCTCTTTGCAAGGACTTTGTCTTGAATGGCAGGGACAGGATTGCTGCCGTATATCCGGCCTCTTTCTGGAAGGTTCTACCCTTCCGGGCCTTAATGACTTGCGCGCGTATCGTCCTTATCGCGACCACGGTCTCTCTGGACCTTCGTCCCGCCCAGGTTTTCAATACGCCGGTCTGACCTGTTTGGCCATTACAGTCGACAATGCCTTCGCAATTCGTGGTGGGAGTTCCCCCTTCTTCCGCTTGCCTCGCCTGACAACCTTTCCTTTTATCGTGTCGCAGGTTGATAGCTCGTCTTGTGCCTCAAGATCGCCCAGCCGATCCGCGCCATCTTATTGGCCAGAGCGACCACGGCTTTGTTCCAGCCGCGTTCTTCACGAATTCGGTTGATCCACTGGCTCAACGGGTCCTCTTTGT
>JAVVDT010000374.1:0-619 GCA_032250875.1 Desulfuromonadales bacterium
AGGAAATAGCTGGTTCTCCCCGAAATATATTTAGGTATAGCCTTGTTGGATTCATCGTAGTGGTAGAGCCACAGTTGGAGTTTTAGGGGCGCAAGCTTACTAGATTCTTACTAACTCCGAATGCTGCGATGTTTGAAAACAGGAGACAGACTGCGAGGGCTAAGCTTCGTAGTCGAGAGGAAAACAGTCCAGACCATCAGCTAAGGTCCCTAAATGTCCGTTAAGTGGTAAAAGAAGTAAAAACGCAATGACAGCCAGGAGGTTGGCTTAGAAGCAGCCATCCTTTAAAGAAAGCGTAATAGCTCACTGGTCAAGTATTTTTGCGCTGAAGAACGAACGGGGCTAAACGGACTACCGAAGCTATGGTCTAGAACAACTACGGTTGTTCTAGAGGTAGGGGAGCGTTCCTTGATAGATACAAGTTTGACCGTAAGGACAGATTATGAGATCAAGGAAGTGAGCATGTTGGTATAAGTAACGAAAAAACAGATGAAATTTCTGTTCGCCGCAAGTCTAAGGTTTCCGTGAGAAAGGTTCATCCACTCAGGGTTAGTCGATACCTAAGCCGAGGCCAATTGGAGTAGGCGATGGAAAAGCAGGTTAAATATTCCTGCACCAC
>JAVVDT010000375.1:0-607 GCA_032250875.1 Desulfuromonadales bacterium
TCTCCCGGAGTCAGCTCCAGCCGGATCATCTCGCCAGTGTTCTCAACCTTGATCGCATAGCCAAGGGTTGCCGCCAGTCGCGAGACATTGTCGCAGCAGACCTGATCATCGACCAGAATCAGCAACGTCAAGCCGGGTTCTGCCAGCATAGCCTTGCGGGTTTGTATGACAGGCTGCGGACATTGCTGGCCGCGGCAATCGATAGTTCTCATAAGCTCCTCGGGCTGAAATTTGAGACACTATATATGGGATTCTTAATATTGGCAAGCAGACTCTGTCGGGCTGGGGGCTGGAGGCTGGAGGCTGGGGGCTGGGGGTTGGGTTTAATCGATTCAACGTGCGAAGCACAATTCAACGTGCAAAGCACAATTCAACGTGCAAAGCACAATTCAACGTGCAAAGCACAATTCAACGTGCGAAGCACAATTCAACGTGCAACGCACAATTCAACGTGCAAAGCACAAATCAACGCGCTTGACTCGCCGTAGAGTCGCCATTAAACTCCCCTGCAAAGAGGCGGGAGTCAGTAAACTACATGAGACGTCAAACGCGTAAAATTCAAGTTGGTGATGTGGCTGTCGGCGGTGATGCGCCGATTTCGGTGCAG
>JAVVDT010000376.1:0-594 GCA_032250875.1 Desulfuromonadales bacterium
GCCAGAACGTCCCCCACGGACAACGTTCCCTCGAAGTCAATCCTGACCACCCGCTGATCAGCAAAATGCAGGCGCTCTTTGCCACCGACGCCAAGAACGACCGGCTCAAGGAGTATGTCGACCTGCTCTACGATCAGGCGTTATTGCTTGAAGGCGACCGCCCGCGTAATCCGGTGGCATTTGCCAAGGCAATGTCTAAGTTGATGGCTGAGGTGGCATAAGACACAAACATTTTTCGAGAAGCTCTGAACCGCCTGTCATAAAGACTGACAGGCGGTTTTTTTTGAGAAAAAAGACATCGGCGGATTTGATTGTGCGGCGTAAAGGACTACGCCTCCGCTCAAATCGCAACGCCGCTGACGCGGCAAAGGACAAGCAAGGTGCGATAGTTTATGGGTTACAGGACACTAGGTAGTCATAGCGATTTAGGTTTATAGTCTCAACGGAATTAAGTCATATCCCCCGGCAACAGCTAGGGGATTTTTTTCTGAAAAAGCAAACAGAGCCATAATTTAAATACTTATCCAGTAAGCAAAAATCATCATGGGACTGGAAAACAGACTCTCACTACACCACAAGATCAAAAGACCTTAC
>JAVVDT010000377.1:0-588 GCA_032250875.1 Desulfuromonadales bacterium
GGCAGTCATGTCTATTACGCCAATCCGATGGGGACTTCGGGCTATCTTGATTACGACGATGTGACGGCACGGGGTCCTGAGCATTATTTTGTAGTCAATTGCGAGTCGCTGGCGACGGGAACTTATCGTGCGAGCGTCAATTATTACCGTGGAGATACTCCGGAAACGGCCTACGTGCAGATCCAGGCAGGAGATGTGATCAGAAACTATTTGACCTATCTGCCGCAGGAAGAGAGTTGGGCCGGCGACACGAATCCCGAAGGGGTTGCCGATATCGAGGTGTCCGGAGATGATGTGATGGGGTATACATTCACCGTTAAGCAACTTTAGTTGACTTCCGGAAACAGCCGGCTAGCAAAACAGGCCGGAGCGTAATCGCTCCGGCCTGATCTTTTACGCCGCACAATCAAATCCGCAGATTGACGCAGAGATTGCGGAAAAGGGCCGTTTCCGGACGAAAACTAACTGATGTTGTAGAAAACCTCTGCCCCGCGGTAAATCGCGACATCGCCAAGTTCGTCTTCGATACGCAGCAACTGATTGTATTTGCATACACGGTCGGTGCGGCAAAGCGAGCCGGTTTTGATC
>JAVVDT010000378.1:0-580 GCA_032250875.1 Desulfuromonadales bacterium
CCAATGTATCCTTTGGTCTGTTCAATGGCAGCTCGCAAGGCTTTCGGTTCAACCCCAACCTGCTTCATGGCGTTAGCCACAATGGTGATCGCGTCCCAGGCATATCCGGAATGGGTGTTGATCGGAAAATCCTTATCGTAATGATAGACTTCTGTGTAGAGCTTGACAAACTCACGGATTACCGGTTTCTGCGGATCGCTATCGGAAAGCTCATTGACCACCATCAGCTTGGTTGCCGGCATCCGGTCACCCTCAGACGCTTTGCCGGCCAGTTCGATATACTTCGGATCGGGCAGGCCGTGGCATTGAAAGAGCGGCAGATCGATACCGAGCTGGACTTTATTCTTGGCCACGATTGAACCGGCAGGACCGATGGTCCAGCAAATGAGCGCTTCAGGTGATGCATTCTTCAGCTTGGTCAACTGGGCGGTCATGTCGGTATCCTTCGGACCGAAAGACTCTTCTGCGACGATCTCAAGACCATATTCAGGGGCCAGTTTCTGCAACCAGCGTCCACCGTCTTTACCGAAGCCGTCGGCCGCTGTCAGCAGAGCGATCTTCTTCAGGCCCTTCTCCTGCA
>JAVVDT010000379.1:0-554 GCA_032250875.1 Desulfuromonadales bacterium
ATTATTGCTCCGAGCCTTTCCCGGAGCGGTTGCAATGTGGTTTCAATGAAGATCGTGCCAAATCTGATCGTTCAAAACTACAGCTGGTGAAACGCTAGCTGCCCGCCCTCTTAAATGAATGAAATGCATTGGTGAGACCAATGCCGGGTCGGGCCAATGCCGGGTCGGACCCGTGCTACCTGCTCACCATCCTGCTGGTCTTTTCTCTCGGCCTGCTGCTGGAAGGGGTGCAGTATTTTTTGCCAACCCGGGCGGGGAGTTTTGTGGATCTTGGGTATAATCTGGTTGGGGTTGTTGCTGGCGTTGGGGTTGTGTGGAGTTGGAAAACCCTTAATAGGACGCTGATCAAATCTGATGAACGCTGATCAGGTCAAACCAATCAAGACCGCCTCACGCAAAGCCGCAAAGTCGCAAAGGAAAAACCAAGCCATCAATCTGGGGTTAGAACTTTTAAGCCTTTGCTTGATCCGCTTTTTCAGCGTTAATCAGCCTCCTATTGCTTTTGAACTTGTTGCAAAACCTTTATTTGGCCGCAGATAACATCTGATAACGTC
>JAVVDT010000037.1:0-14791 GCA_032250875.1 Desulfuromonadales bacterium
AGCGGCGTTGCGACTTCAGCTGAGTAGCTACGGCTGGGCAGCTGAAGTCGCGCCTTCCTGACAAGCCAAATCCCTGCGCAATCTTGCGAAATCCTATAGGTTTCAGGGTACTAGACCAAGTAGCTACTCAGCAAGTGGTTTAGTCGTACGAGGCCCATTTTGAGCGCTCGAATATACGCTCAGCGCTGTAACTGTGGCCAAAATCAGTCCCATGCCGAAGATCTGTAGACCGGTCAAGCTTTCATTTAAAACCACGAAGCCGAATAGCGACGCGGTGACTGGCTCGACCATTGCTACAATTGAGGCCACGGTCGGCGCGGTATGGTTCAGGCCGACGATATAGAGAATGAACGACAAACCCGCGCCAAAAACACCCAGGAATACGAACAGCGGCCAACTTGGCGCACTCAGCACTGCCACGGTCTGATCGGCATCGACCAGCCGGATAAGTATGGCGACAAGTGCCGCGAACGCTATCACGAGAATCGCCTGTGGGCTGCCGTGCGGTGCCGCATACTTGAAGCCGAAAATGAATACCGCATAGGACAGCCCGGAAAGCAGTCCGGCGCCGGCACCGATCGGCGTGACGCCACCCGCCCCTGTCTCGTAAATACCTGTAAGCAGCACGATGCCAAGTATGACCATCGCGATTGCGGACCACTTAAGCAGAGTGGGCCTTTCGAGCTTGAGTGAGAAAGACACGAGATAGACAAACACCGGTGCGCAATACATCAGCGTCGCCGCAACCGCGACACTGCCCTCAGCGATGCTCACGAAATAGAAAGCGAAGTTGCCGGATACGCCGAGACCGGCAATCGCCGACCAGAACCATAATCGGCGACTGGCCAGTCCGCTGCTGCGCGGACGCAACGCTAGCCAGACGAGAACAAACAACAGCCCGATCGCGCCCCGGTAGAACGTCACCACGAGCGCATTCCAGCCATTGGCCATGAGAATCCCAACGATCCCGCCTGACAGCCCCCAGCATAACGCCGCCAATGCTACGAACGCCGTACTCAGACTCACCATTTTACCTGATGGAATTAACCTCATCGGGGGTAGCGAGTGCCGTACCATTCTGCATATCCTCTACCATCGGTTCCAATTGAGAAAGAAGGGGTCAGCCCTTGACGGACACTTCTGCAACCAGCCGCTCAAAAGCGCGGCACGTCATCACGCAAGCACTTCTCAAATATCCGTAACATGGGATTGTAGATCGGCGACGACAAGAGTGAAGCACTAAGGATCAGAGGATCTGGCTCAAAAACAGCTTGGTCCGCTCGTGCTGCGGATTGTCGAAGAATTCCTGTGGCGTGTTCTGTTCAACGATCTCGCCATAGTCCATGAACATCACCCGGTCGGCAACACTTTTGGCAAAGCCCATTTCGTGAGTGACCACCAGCATCGTCATGCCCTCTTCGGCCAGCTCGATCATGACATCGAGAACCTCCTTGATCATCTCCGGGTCGAGGGCCGAGGTCGGCTCATCAAACAGCATCACTTTCGGCTTCATGCACAAACTGCGGGCGATAGCCACCCGCTGCTGCTGGCCACCGGAGAGCTGCCCTGGGAACTTGAGGGCCTGCTCGGCAATATGCACCTTCTCCAGGTACATCATCGCCATCTCATCGGCCTCTTTCTTCGGCATTTTACGCACCCAGATCGGCCCCAGAGTCAAATTATCAATAATGCTCAGATGCGGAAACAGGTTGAAGTGCTGAAAGACCATGCCGACTTCGGTGCGCACCTTTTCAATGTTTTTGATGTCGTTGGTCAGCTCGGTGCCGTTGACAATGATCTGTCCGCGTTGATGTTCCTCCAGCCTGTTGATGCAACGGATCAAGGTCGACTTGCCTGAGCCCGAAGGGCCGCAGATAACAATGCGCTCCTTCAGATGCACCTTCAGGTTGATGTCACTGAGCACATGGAAATCACCGAACCACTTGTGCATGCCGTTGACTTCGATGATCGGCTTTTCAGAGGACATGACGGCCGTTTTTTTTTCAGATTCGTTCATAACATTCTCGCAGAATACGCTCCGCCGGAAGATCAATGACCGGTGTGCAGTGCTTTCTCCAGCTTACGGCTATAGCTCGACATGGCATAGCAGCAGATGAAATAAAACATCGCCAGAAAGATATAGGCCTCGGTTGAAAAGCCTGTCCACTTGGGGTTCGACAAGGTGACCTTGGTCGTCTTGAGAACATCATAGAGGGCAATGATCACCACCAGCGATGTGTCCTTGAAGGCGGACAACAGGATCCCCAGGGAAGGCGGGATCACGATCTTCAGTGCCTGCGGCAGGATCACCAGCCGCATCGTCTGGCCGTAGTTCAGCCCCAGCGAGTCGGCAGCTTCAAACTGGCCGCGCGGTATCGCCTGCAGGCCACCGCGCACCACTTCGGCGATGTAAGCGGCAGTGAAGAGGATGATGGCGGCCTGAGCGCGCAGGACCTTGTCGAAGGAGACGCCCTCGGGAAGAAACAGCGGGAACATGACCGAAGACATAAACAGCAGGCTGATCAGCGGCACCCCGCGAATCATCTCGATGTAGACCACGCACAACGTCTTGATTGCCGGCATCCTCGAACGTCGCCCCAGTGCCAGCAGCACGCCGAGCGGGTAACCGGCGACCATGCCGAACAACGCGAGCATGAAGGTCAGTGGCAGACCGCTCCATTGGTCGGTATCGACCACCTGCATGCCGAACAGGCCGCCATACATCAGTACGCCCATTGCAATCAGGCCGACCAGCCAATAGAGGACGAGGGATTTTTTCCAGTGTTTACTATCCTTGGAAAAGATCACCAGGCCAATGAGCAGCAGCATTGCAAGGCCCGGTCGCCATTGATGACCATCCGGGAAGAAGCCGAAAACGATAAAGCTGATGTTCTGCGGAATGACGGACCAGCAGGCACCTTCGATATCACGACAGGCCTCAGCCGGGCTGTTCCAGACGCTGTCTAGAAAAGCCCAGCTGAACAGGGGCGGCACCAGCTGCCAGAGTACCAGCAAGAGCACGATGGTCAACAGCGAATTGTACCAGGTATTGAACAGGTTACTGTGCAGCCAGCCCAGCACACCGACTTCGGTGACCGGCGGCTTGAGAAATTCGCGGGATGGCGCTGTCTGTGGAGCATTCACTGGTTCACCTCTCCACCAAAGCCATCTTTTTGTTGTACCAGTTCATGAACAGGGACATCGACAAGCTGAAAAACAGGTACACAATCATAATCAGCGCCACCCCCTCAATCGCCTGTCCGGTTTGGTTGATGGTGGTATTGGTCACTGCTACGAAATCGGCATAACCGATCGCAATCGCCAGCGAGCTGTTCTTGGTCAGGTTAAGCATCTGACTGGTCAAAGGCGGAATGATCACGCGCAGCGCCTGAGGTAAAATCACCAGATGCAGCACCTGTCCGGGCCGCAAGCCGATTGCCATGGCCGCCTCAACCTGGCCGCGACCGACCGATTGAATGCCGGCGCGGACAATTTCGGCAACAAATGCTGCCGTGTAGAGCACCAGTCCAAGTAGCAGGGCGCTGAATTCAGGGCTGACTGATACGCCACCCTTGAAATTGAAGCCTTGCAGTGTTGGCACGTCCATCGCGGTTGGAGCACCGGCGAAGACCCACGCCAGCAATGGCAGGAAGAGACAGAGAGCCATGGTGACGCGGATCGATGGAAATATCTGCCCTGTGCGAGCCTGCCGACTGCGGCCCCAGCGATGCAACCCCCAGCCTATGGCGAGCGCCGCAAGGAAAGACCAGCCCATGGCTGCGTGCGCCACATGCGCTTCGGGCACCGCAAAAATCAGACCGCGATTGCAAAGAAACACCCCGGAGAAGGGGTGCAGCGCCTGGCGCGGCGAAGGGAAGGATTCGTAGAAAATCGCATACCAGAAGAACAGCTGCAGCAGCACCGGGATATTCTGCATCAGTTCGATGTAGCCACCTGCCAGCTTCGCCACCAGCCAGTTACTGGAGAGCCGGGCGATGCCGACAAATGTTCCGAGAATAATGGTAAAGACGATGCCGATGAAAGAGACCTTGATGGTATTCAGCGCCCCGACCAGCAAGGCATCGATATAGCGATCAGCCGCCGAGTAGGCAATCACCGACTCGCCGATCTCGAATCCTGCTTGCTTATCGAGGAACCCAAAACCGGTCGCAATTGACTGCCGTTCCAGATTGGCTTGAGTATTAGTAAACAGGTAATAGCTGACAAGAGCAACCAGCAGCAAAGCGACAACCTGAAAGACGATGGCCCGCTTGTCCGGATCACGCCAGAAAGGTGCGGAACTCGGGTGTAGCTCTCCATTTTTGGGGATAGAGGGTTCTCTCGTCAAAGGTTATCCTGTTGCTGAGTTGAGCAGGTCTGGGAGATCTTCTGTGCACAATACGGCAAGACCGGGGAGCTGCCCTGAAACGACAACTCCCCGCCCACATTGCAATCTGTTACTTGAATGGCGGTGAATACATCAGTCCGCCGTTGGTCCACAGCGCATTCAGGCCGCGCTCGAGACCCAGGGTGGTGTTGACGCCAACATTGCGTTCGAAAACTTCACCGTAGTTGCCGACCTGTTTGATGATGTTGTAGGCCCAGTTTTCTTGCAGGCCAAGAGCACTGCCGTTACCTTCGATCACGCCGAGGAATCGCTGCACCATCGGATCGGTGCTCTTGAGCATCTCATCGACATTCTTTGAAGTGATCCCCAACTCTTCAGCGTTGATCATCGCCAGCACGGAGAAGTCAACGATATCGCGCCACTGATCATCGCCATGGCGGACGGCAGGAGCCAAAGGCTCCTTGGAGATGATCTCAGGCAGGATTACGTAATCCTGAGGATTCGGTGCAATCGCACGGCTCCCGGCCAACTGAGAAGCGTCGGAAGTCAGTACGTCGCAACGTCCGGCGAAGAAAGTCTTGGCCAGTTCCGAGGTTGATTCGATGACAACCGGCGTCCACTCCATTTTATTGGTGCGGAAGAAATCCGCAGCATTCTGCTCCGTGGTAGTTCCCGGCAAAACACAGACGGTTGCGCCGCCGAGGTCCTTGGCACTTTTCACACCAAGTTTTTTGGGCACCAGGAACCCCTGGCCATCGTAATAGTTGACCGTCACAAAATTCAAGCCGAGCTGAGTTTCACGGCTCAGGGTGCGGGTCGCGTTGCGGGTCAGCAGGTCGATCTCGCCGGACTGCAGGGCAGTAAAGCGCTGCTGTGCAGTCAGTGGAACATATTTGACCTTGCTGGCATCGCCGAAAACCGCCACAGCCACCGCTTTAGCGGTATCGACATCCAGCCCTTTCCAGACACCTTTCTCATCGGGCATACCGAAGCCGAAGACTCCGCCGTTCACGCCAACCTTGACATAACCTTGCTTCTTCACGGCATCTAGATCTTTACCGGCAAAAGCCATGCCCACCGCCATTAACGAAAAGATTGTTACCAACGCTGCCAGTCTGTTCGGTCTCATCTGCATTCCTCCTGATAAGTTGTGGAGTTGCCAACCAGTATCAAAACCGTCCGTATCAATAAAACAGTGTATTAACTATACGTTGTGGCCTTTATACTGTCAAACATACAAATTCATTCCAGCAGATTTCACCAGACACTTCGAAAACAGGCTTTCCTCATGACGTTTATTCATCTCAGGTAACCATCAGCAGGGACAGAGGAGCAAAGAAGACACACAGATGAATTCACACACCGTTATACTAAAAATAGTAAAAAATACTTTACATGGGCCAAAGAGGGTGTATAGTCGGGGTCAACCCAAGCTTTTAACGGAGGCTTCAATGAACTGTCCTTTCTGTAACCATCAAGACCATCTGGAAATCAATCTGCACGCTGACGGATTTAGCGCAGACCTGCTTGAATGTTCAGACTGCGGCGCCCTGCTCACAACCAAAGGCGCGAGATTGGAAACCGTGCACGGCCCTTCCAAGCCGCTTGTGCTATATTGAGATTGAATCCATCCGGAGCCCCGGGTGGGCATAAAACCGGCGGCAGGGCAAACATCCCTTAATATTACGATGCCGCGGTACTCTTTCGGAGTTTGATCATGTTTCAGATCGTCGAGAAGAAACTGCTGATCCAATTTCCGCTCAGGCAGCATCTGCACGCACTCACATGCCAGATTCCCACCTCCCTGGAACGGCACAATCAGGTTTATCGGCTGGCCCACCCTGAGCGAAACTGGCAGACCATCGAATCGGTCATGCAGCTGGTTATTGCCGGTCATGGCAACCTGAAAAAGACCAACTTTGTCTTTTTTCCCGAGTCCACACTGCCCTTCAATCATTTTCAGGATATTCTGGACCAGATTGAGCTGATGCACCCGAACACAGTGGTTATCATCGGCTTGGGACCCATCAACCTGGGGGATTACAGGGAACTGCTGCAACGCTTTGCTGCCGACAACCAGGAAACCCTCGAGTCGGTTCTCGAAGATCTCAATGCAGGGGACGTCGAGACGCTGCCGGTTAATTGCTGCATGATTGCCGTGAAAGAAAATGACGGCTGCCTGCGGGTCTTTTTCGAAGCCAAAAGCCATCCTTTTGTCGGCGAAGAGAGTCTCGACAGCGATCATTATCTTTATCGAGGCAAGATCTTCCCCCTGTTTCGCTGTCAACCCAGCTGCTTCAATTTCATGGCTTTGATCTGTATCGATTATGCGTACCGCGATCTCTATCAATCGAACATCAATGTCATCATCGAGAGAGCCAATCAGTTGTTTTTCGAAACCCGCCAGACGCTCGATTTACTGGCTGTGATTGAATGCAATCCCAAACCTGAGCACTCTGCATTTGGTGATGTCGCCAGCGGCTTTTACGGCGAATACCTGGCCCGTTCGCCGGGAGTCAGCGATGCCGTAACGCTTTTCTGCAATAGTTCGGACGAAACCCTCTGCAGCGACACTCCACCAGGAGCAAGCTTCGGCCATTCCGCAGTCCTCATTCACAAGAACCATAAACTCAAGCAGATCAACCGGGCGGAGTATTCAACCGATGATTTTGCAGGCCGACCCGTCTGCCGGTTACGATTCGGCGCGGCAACCCGTCTCTACTATTTCAGCCTGCCCTTTTTTCACGAACTCGATCCAAGAGCGACCCGCACCCCGATCAAAGTCCATGCTGTTTTCCGCCCCGAGCAGGATTATTGGGTCCGCCTCAGCAGCGACGAAATCAACCGTCCGGAGGTGTCCCCACCACAGCCCGGCAGAAAAGTGTTCTCGATTGAAGAGGGAACGATTTCAGGCGCTCGGGCCATATCACGCCCGCACAAGAAAGAGACTCGGAGACTTTAGCTCTTTTACGGGGATCAGGATCAGGCACATGAACTATTGCAAAGGCTCTTCTCAGGAAGAGCCTTTTTTTGTCATCCTTTCCCATCCTGATTGTCATCATCAAGCAATTCTGCCAAACTTGGCACGAACGACCTCGCAACCGAAGGATGCCTGCATGTGCCTGATTCTGATCGCTCATCAACTGGCAGAGCAAATGCCGCTATTGGTTTTGGCCAACCGCGATGAGTTTTATGCGCGGCCAACAGCGGCGGCCGAATACTGGGATGAGTCACCGGGAATGATTGCCGGGCGCGACCTGGTTTCGGGGGGCACATGGTTCGGGGCTCGCAATGATCGCTGGGCAACGGTGACCAACATCAGGGAAGGTTTTAATAACAAGGTGAGCCACATCAGCAAGTCGCGAGGCTGGCTGGTACGCGACTATCTGCAGGGAGAACTATCGTCTGCCGACTTTTTGGCGAAGTCCAAACCGACCTTTAACGATTTCGCCGGCTT
This sequence comes from Desulfuromonadales bacterium, assembly GCA_032250875.1. GTDB lineage: Bacteria > Desulfobacterota > Desulfuromonadia > Desulfuromonadales > BM103 > M0040. The sequence goes on from JAVVDT010000037.1 coordinate 7,806, forward strand.
CAACCTGTTGCTCGGTGACGCCTGTGAGCTCTGGTATGCTTCAAATCGCGGCAAGGGCCCCCAGCTTTTACAGCCTGGCCTTTACGGACTGAGCAACCATTTCCTCGATACCCCCTGGCCCAAAGTCGTGCGCGGCAAGAAAGGCCTCGAAAAACTGCTCGGCAGATCGCCCTTCGATCAGGACGCAGGCTTTAACCTCCTCAGCGACACCACCCGAGCAGATGATGCAAACTTGCCGGACACCGGCGTCCCGCTCGAATGGGAACGCGCCCTTTCGTCGATCTTTATTACGTTGCCGACATATGGCACGCGCTGCTCGACGATTTTAATGGCCAAAGCAGATGGCCGTCGCAGGATTATTGAACGCCGCTTCTCAAACGGATCGCAACAATGGCAAGCGAGCGAATTCTCCTGGGAATCACAAGGAAGTTTACTTGACAGGTAAAATTTCTCGAACAAGAATGCTGAATTGGCAAAGCTATCATGGGATAGCCAAAGAGATATTCCGCCCTGCATGGCCTGCCATGAGCGGGGATGAAATCATACATATGGACGACATCTATTGAAATTACAGGATCTGGGTGAATTCAAACTGATTGACAGCATTCGCCGGCAAGTCGTTAATGGCCCAGGGGTTCATCGTGGAATCGGCGACGACGCCGCTGTGCTCAGCCTGCCTGACGGGCATCATCTGCTGACCACAACCGACCTGCTCATCGAAGACGTTCACTTCCGCCACGCCTGGACCGATTGCGAAGCCCTTGGCCACAAAGCTGTTGCAGTGAATTTGAGCGACATCGCTGCCATGGGTGGGACACCCCGCTATCTCTATCTTGGTTTGGCCTGCCCCGGCGAAACCGACCTGGCTGATATCAACGCATTTCTCCAAGGGGCCCTCAATGAAGCAGAACGTCACAATGTGACCCTCGTTGGCGGCGACACCTGCCGCAGCCCAGGTCCGTGGATGATCTCGGTCACCGTTGAGGGAAGCGCTGCGGAGCATCAAGTCATCGGTCGCGACGGCGCGCAGGCCGGCGATCTGATCATGGTTTCCGGAACCCTGGGCGATAGTGCTCTGGCCCTTCACTTACTGCTTCAGGGGAAACAGCCGGAATCGGCTTTATTGGCCCGACACCACCAGCCGACCGCACAGGTCGAACTCGGCCGCATGCTAGGTGAGCAGCATCTCGCCACGGCCATGATCGACGTTTCCGACGGCCTGGCCGGCGATTTGGAGCATATCCTGCAAGCATCACGGGTAGATGGATTGATTGAAGAGGACAAGTTACCCTTATCGGCAAGGTTTCGGCAACACGTCGACAAAGAACCCGACCTGCTGGAATTAGCCCTCTACGGCGGCGAGGATTACGAGCTTCTGTTTACCGTAGCCCCGCAAAAGGCGGCAGAGGTTGCTGCTCTGAGCGTCAAGCTGAAATTGCCGATTACTGTAATCGGGTCCATTCAGGCGGGTTCCGGAGTTTTTTCCCTTCGGGACCAGACAGGGATAATACGACCCATCCTTGTCAGGGGATATGACCATTTTTGTCGATCATGAAGAGGCTATCGAGGCAAGATGACTGATTTTACCACCCAGACATGGACAGGTGAAGATCTTTCCGACGCTGAATTCAGGGCCATCAAGGAACTCTTGCGCGACCGGCGTCAGTTCGATCTCGGTCAATACAAAGACCGCTGCATCCGCCGGCGGATCGCCAAACGTCTTCGTCTCTGTAATGTCGCCAATTTTGCATCTTACCTGAACCGGCTGGAGATGGACCAGGATGAACTGGACACCTTGCTGGCGACCATCTCCATCCATGTCTCTCAATTCTTCCGCAACCCGGATACTTTCAGGATTCTCGAGCAGAGGATTCTGCCGGATCTTTTCCGCAGGGCCCGCACGGCCGGGCGTACCGAGCTGACGCTCTGGAGCGCCGGCTGCGCTACCGGCGAAGAGCCTTATTCGCTGGCTCTGCTGGTCGATGATCTGGCTGAAACCGATCTGGATATTCGTATTTTGGCAACGGATATCAGTCAACCGGTGCTGGAGAAAGCCCGGTCCGGTCATTTCGATGCCACGCGCATGAAACACGTGCCACCTGCAGTCATCGAAAAATATTTCCGCGTTGAGAATGGACACTATCAACTCATTGAGCGCATACGCGACAAAGTTGAATTCCAGCGCCATAATATCATGACTGCCGGTAAATATCCTGCTGCAGACCTGATTCTTTGCCGCAACGTTATGATCTATTTTACGCGGCAGGAACAGGCTCGCATCCTGACACTCTTTGCAGCGGCACTGCCGGAACACGGGGTTCTGGTTCTGGGCCGCTCTGAAACGATGGCTGAGAACATACGTTGCTATTATCATTCAGCATTTCCTGTGGAGCGGATCTATCGTCGTACGGCCGACCCTGTCGACACCTCTATCATTTAGGGCACCCGATCGGATGAATAATTCCGGTCTTGGTTCACAGCCACACAAAATCTGAAAATGACTGTCCTGTCAGGAGTGGGATCATGCGCATTGAAATCAGTTACAAGTTTATTATCGGCTTCCTCGTTGTGGTGGTATCGGGACTCGTCGTCAATCTGGCGGTTCCTTATCTGCAAATCGCTCCGGAATTCCAGCAGATCTTCACCGTTGCCTGCTCACTGGTGGTCGGCTTGATCATCGGTGCGGTTTTTTCACGGATGTTCACTGCAAACATTCGTCGCCTGACCTCAGCCGGCGACCAGATCAGCCGGGGAGATCTATCCGAAGATATCCAGTTGAGAACAAGCCGTTTCCCGGACGAGACAAGCGATTTGGCAATATCCATGAATCATATCCAGGAGAGTCTGCGTACCCTGGTGGGTGATATCCGCGGCATCGCCTTCAAAATTGCCAGTTCGGCGCAGAATCTCTCCAGTACGTCGCAGCAGATGTCCTCTTCCGCCCATGACGTAGCCCGCACCGTTGACCAGATCAGCAAAGGAGCTGAGACCCAGGCAGAGATGGTGGAAGAATCGAATCGTCTGTTCAAAGATGTCGCCATATCGATTAATCTGGTCGCCACTGCGGCAGGCAAGGTTGCTGAATCAGCTAACCAGACTGTGGAGACCGCCAAGAGTGGCAGCGAACTCGCCGGAGCCAGTCTCGCCAGTATCCGCCAGGTATTGGCTGAAGCAGAGAGCAGCAGCCAGCAGATGTTTAATTTTATTGGCCAGCTACAGAGAATCAGCAAGTTCGTTGAAGTGATCAATGGAATTGCCCAAAAAACCAACCTGCTTGCCCTCAACGCCACAATCGAAGCGGCCCGGGCCGGTGAATACGGTCGGGGCTTTGCCGTGGTCGCCGAGGAAATCCGCAAACTGGCTGATTCAACCACCACCTCTGCTGACGAAATAACCGCGCTGGTTGAAGCAATTCGTGCCGAAGGTCAGCTTGTTCAATCCTCAATGGGCCAGGTGATTGAGGAAATGGAAAGCGGCCGTAGCGCGGTCGATCGGACCAATCAGGCCTTCTCAATGATCACCCAGAATGCCGAGATAACCCGATCCAAATCCAGCAGTATCGCAGAATTGGCAGAGCAACAGATCTCCAGTGCTGAACAGATCAGCCGAGCGATCGATGAAATCGACAAAGTGGTTTCCGACAACGCCGCAGCAACCGAGCAGGTCTCAGCGGCCACCCAGGAACAATCCGCATCAATGCAAGAGTTGGCTCAATCGGCCATGGGCCTATCGACGCTGTCCGAGTCGATGCTTGAGGTTGTCAAGCAATTCAAACTGGCCAGGGAAGAACCAGGCTTATGACGCTGACCCTGATTTTTGCGCTCGGAGAAGCAGACTATGGCCTGGAGATCGATGCGATCCAGGAAATCATCGAAGACCCGCCACTACACTATGTCCCGCGTGCCTCGGGATCGCTTATCGGAGCCATAAACTTCCACGGGCAGGTACTTGCCGTGATCGATCTGCCGGGCCTGCTCGGCTTCTCGTCGGAAAAACGCGACCACAGGCAGTTGGTTCTGACTCCACGATGCAAGTCTCTGGTTCTGACAGTCAGCAACATTCAAAAAATCGTCCAGCTTGATCTTGCGACTTTGCAGCCGCCTCCGGCAAACAGCGAGTCCGGTGCGATTCGCGGCGTGGCCAGTCTGGATGAGATGAAGATCAATCTGCTGGATACGGACAAAGTTATTAATCAGCTGAGGAATCCGCCAACTTGAAATTTTTATACTGAACAGGAGTCAATTATGGCCTTGCGGATAATGGTCGTCGATGATGCGCTTTTCATGCGCAACATGCTCAAGGATATCTTTATCCGGGCAGGTTACGACGTGGTCGCCGAAGCGGAGAATGGTGAAGCGGCTCTTGAGCTCTATCAGGAGACCAAACCGGATCTGGTGACCATGGATATTGTCATGCCCAAAAAAAGCGGCATCGAAGCGCTGCAGGAGATCATGGCCAGCGACCCGGATGCCTGCGTGGTGATGGTCAGTGCCCTTGGCCAGGATTCACTGGTCCTCGAATCGGTGGAATCAGGTGCAAAAGACTTTATCGTCAAGCCGTTCAAGGAAAACAATGTGCTTGAGATTGTCAGACGGATAACAGGTTAACCCTCCGGAATCTTCTTTATGGACATGTCCCAGTACCGCGGGCTTTTTTTAAGCGAAACCCGGGAACATATTGTCAAGCTCAATCAACTGGTCGTCACTCTGGAGCAAAAGCCGGGCGACCGGGAGACGGTCGACGCCCTGTTCCGTGAAGCACACTCGATCAAAGGCATGGCGGCAACCATGGGCTTCGAGCAAACGGCGCAGCTTTCTCACCATCTTGAAGATCTGCTTGACGGTTTTCGCTCCACAGGCAGCGTACCTGCCGCGACCGTTGACTACCTGCTAAGCGGCATCGACCTTCTCGAAGGCCTGCTTGACGATCTGCAGTCAGACAAACCAGAACGATCAGTGAATGCCTATCTGGCCGAGACTCCTCATGAGCAACCGGCCATGGTTGCTGAAATCCAGGGGGAGAAGCCGGAAGAATTCTTGATTGCCGTCGCTGCAGAGGAAGGCTCCGCAGAGAGCGCATCGACAAATGGATTGAAGATTGAACCGGAGGCGGTGGCAGGCAGTGCCGTTGCAATCGCTTCAGAGGGGCCAAAGCAAGAGCCAGCACCCGAAGAAGCCGATGCTTTCCAGGTGCTGGTCGATCTGGCGGAAGACACCCCGGTCGCAGCTGCTCGCGGCATTCTGATCCTGCGTGAGTTGGAAAAATCCGGTATGCTGATGTCGAGCAAACCGGAGATCTCCGCCCTGCGCAGTGGCGTACCCTGCCAGCAGATCCAGGCCTGGCTGCGCACCTCGTTGACCAAGCTGCATATCGAGGAGTCTCTGCTGCGCATCAGCGGGGTTGTCAAGGTTCGCTTTATCGACGACCGCCGCAAGGGAGAGAGCGTGAGTCGCGAAGAGAAGGCTCGCACGATTCGCGTGCGTACCGACCTTCTCGACCAGCTTGTCAACCTGACCGGAGAACTGATCACGAACCGCTATATGCTTCGCTCAGCAAGCAGCGCTCTCGACTGGCAGCAATTGTCACAAACACTCGGTCAAACCAGTCATTTGATTGATGATCTGCATCATCATGTTCTGCAGGCCCGCCTGATGCCGTTAGAGAATATTACCGGACGTCTGCCGCGCATCGTCCGCGACCTGAGCCGTAAAACCGACAAAAAAGTCACTCTGCAGTTGAACGGCACCAGTGTCGGTATCGATCGGGCGATCCTTGAGGAACTTACCGACCCACTGGTCCACCTGGTGCGCAATGCTGTGGATCACGGCATTGCCAAGGAGGGGGTCGTTACCGTTTCGGCGCGCAGGGAAAAAGAGCTCATTCTGATTGAGGTTGCTGACGACGGCAAAGGCATGGATCCTGATCTTTTGCGCCGCAATGCTGTAGAGCGTGGCCTGATGTCGTCTCCGCAGGCAAACGCCTTAAGCGATCGAGACGCCCTGATGCTGGTCTGTTTACCTGGCTTTTCCACGGCACACAAGGTTACAGAAACCTCCGGCCGCGGCGTGGGCATGGATGTGGTCAAGTCAGCGGTCGGCAATCTCGGCGGAACTCTGGAGATTATTTCCGCACCCGGCAAGGGATCCCGCTTTCAAATGCGGCTGCCGCTTTCGATTGCCATCATCAAAACATTACTGGTCAGCTGCGCCGGCCGTTCTCTGGCCATTCCCATTACTCGCGTCCAACGGACTCTGGATTTAGCGACCAGCGAAATCCGGCAATCAGGACAGAACCGGACATTCTTTCTCGGTGAAGAGCTTGTGTGCCTCTTCTCGCTTGCAGAAGCTCTCGGCCTGCCGCAAGTCGCTGCAGGAGCAATCACCTGGGTTGTGCTGACCGAAGTCCAGGGCCGACGAATCGGCCTTGAGGTTGATAACTTTCTCGGCCATCGCGAGGTTTTTGTTAAAAGCCTTGGTTTTCCTCTGAACCTTTTAACCGGCCTGAGCGGTGCAACCGTGGAAGGCAATGGACAAGTCGTTTTCATAGTCGACCCACAGTCATTACTTGAGGATCGTCAGCTGTTCACAGCCATGGGAGAATTTGATGCCCTTTCGTGAATTGAACAACGTTCAACTGGACGCTTTAAAAGAAATCAGCAATATCGGCATGGGACACGCTGCCACCGCCCTTTCGCAAATGCTCGGCCAGACTGTATTCCTGCGAGTTCCCTACGTGACAATCACCGAAATCAGTCAAGTGCCGGATCATCTCGGCGGAGCCGAAAAGCTGATGGTCGGTATTACCTTGCGGATTCTTGGCGACGCCCGCGGCAGCATCATGCTGCTTTTCCCCAAGGAGAGCGCTCTTCGCCTGCTCTGCACTCTGCTCGGTCATCATGAAAAAGTTCTGATCATGAACGAGGTGAACGCCTCTGCCTTGAAAGAAGTCGGCAACATCCTCGCCTCGGCATATCTCAGCGCTCTCGG
>JAVVDT010000380.1:0-554 GCA_032250875.1 Desulfuromonadales bacterium
CGCCCAGGTTCTCGTGCAATGGAATGCGCCCGCATTAGCCGGCGGAATGGAACTGATCGGCTACAACCTTTATCGCCGGCAGCCGAAACGGCCGTTCCCGATGGTTCCGGTCAACAGCGAGCCTCTGCAAGCAACCCGTCTGCTTGATCGCGGCCTCGACAGCGGTCGGTCTTACGAGTACCGCGTCAGTGCACTGATCCGCATTGACGCTCAAGTTCTGGAAAGCATGGCGAGTCCCGGAGCTCTGGCCACCCCGCGGTAATGGCGCTTGTACGTCCTGGTACGTCCTTTACAAGAGCCTGCGGCTATGTTAGGTAAGTGCTTTATTTGTCAGCAAAGAACGATTCAGCTCTCTTATTCAATCGGCACAGCATGTGGGCTGCAGACCACATACACTCGCTTATGTGCTGAATAGTTACCGGAAAAGAACGCTTCAGATTTTTTGGGAAGGAGAAAATCATGTTCAGTGGATCCATGGTAGCACTCGTCACCCCATTCGATCGTCAGGGGAAATTCGTCGAAGAAACCTATCGTCAACTGATTGATTTCCAGAT
>JAVVDT010000381.1:0-551 GCA_032250875.1 Desulfuromonadales bacterium
GCAGGATACCGCGCACGGAGGCAAGTGTCAGTTCACGCCAGCGCGGTTCGCCGACCAGGCCGTCAAAGCCGTCTTCGATACCAATCACGCGCCAGCCGTGCTCGAGGATGGCGCTGCGAACAACCGCGCGGATAACAGCATTCAAACCCGGGCAGTCTCCGCCGCCGGTCAAGATAGCAATAGTACGACTCATAAGGGATCTCTCTCTCCTCAAGTTTCAAGACTCAAGACTCAAGACTCAAGACTCAAGACTCAAGACTCAAGACTCAAGCCGAGCTTCAAGGACAAAAGCAATGGGACGCTGATTAACGCTGAAAAAGCGGATCAAGCAAAAGCTTAAAAGTTCTAACCCCAGATGTTTGGTTTTGCCCGATCAGCGTTCATCAGATTTGATCAGCGTCCTATTCAAGTTTCTGTTTTTCTCTATGCTCTCCAGCCTCCAGCCTCCAGCCTCACTCTCCCCGTGTGCCACAGCCGGAGTCGCATGGAAATCAAAAGCAAAAGCAAAACCAAAATCAAAAACAAAAGCAACACCGGCGGGTCGCGTCCCG
>JAVVDT010000382.1:0-542 GCA_032250875.1 Desulfuromonadales bacterium
CCAATCAAACTCAGTGATAGCTGGTTCTCTCCGAAATATATTTAGGTATAGCCTCGAGCATTAGCATGAAGGGGTAGAGCACTGACAGGGCTAGGGCTGCTTACCGCGGTACCAAACCCTATCAAACTCCGAATACTTCATGTGTAACCTCGGGAGTCAGGCGGTGGGTGATAAAATCCATCGTCAAGAGGGGAACAACCCAGACTAGCAGCTAAGGTCCCAAAGTCTTGTCTAAGTGGAAAAGGATGTGAAGTTGCTGTGACAACCAGGAGGTTGGCTTAGAAGCAGCCACCCTTTAAAGAAAGCGTAACAGCTCACTGGTCTAGCGATTTTGCGCCGAAAATATAACGGGGCTAAGACAAGCACCGAAGCTCTAGGTGCACCTTTTAGGTGCGCGGTAGGAGAGCGTTCCAGTCAGCGTAGAAGCCATACCGGCAAGGAGTGGTGGAGCGGCTGGAAGTGAGCATGCAGGCATGAGTAGCGAGAAAAGAAGTGAGAATCTTCTTCGCCGTAAACCCAAGGTTTCCTACGCGATGCTCGTC
>JAVVDT010000383.1:0-542 GCA_032250875.1 Desulfuromonadales bacterium
TTCTTGTTCATCAGCTCGCAAATTTGCTAGCGGCTTCCTCCAGACCATACCTCACGGTAAAGCCCTTGCCATTCGCTAGTAGTTATGGTCATAATACCTAACAATTCGGTGACAACTATGACCGTGATCTTCCTACAGAGGACTTTCACCTCATTAGTTCATGCCCATGTCGGGCGTACACAAACGGTTCGCGAGCCGCAGGCGAGTCCCGAAGGGATGCCACTGCGAAGCAGGGCACAATCCGGACGAGGTCCGGAGAATGGGGGTAAGAATGCGGAGAATTTTACGCTCACCATCCTTGGCTCGCGGCCTGACGGCCCGCACTGCGTGCGTTCAGTCGGCGCATCCTGCGCCTTGGTGTGAGGCGAAAGAGACAAAATCGCCGGGAGCGATTTTGGACAGACGAAGGCTGGTCGCGAAGCGACAGGCCACAGGGAGGTGGCCTGCGGCTCGCGCTCCGTTTGCTCGCAGCGCTTGCAAGCCGTAGTCCCGAAAAGTAGTTCTGGGGACACAATTCTTAATTCTCTTGCCAAATCCATTAG
>JAVVDT010000384.1:0-538 GCA_032250875.1 Desulfuromonadales bacterium
CCCCGAACGTGTTGCTGTCGGTGCTCATCATGATAGCGCGGCCGATCACTTCATCCAGAATCGCTGCCGAGATGCCGCCATGGGTCACCTGCGGGTAGCTCTGGTGTTCCGGCAGGGGTTTGAATACGGCAATCAGCTCCTTGCCCTCGGTCTCGTAGAAGCGGGTCTTCAGACCGAAGTCGTTGTCGACTCCGCAGACGAGGCAATTTTTCGAGATGTGCTGACTTTTGGTGATTTTGTGGTTCATGGTTCTCCTGATGGTGAAAAGATTAAAAAACTAAAGCAAAGTTTTAAGCAAAAACATGTTAGCCATCAAGGCACCAAGACACGAAGAAATGTATTTTTTGAATAAAGATCGATTTACACAAAGCTTACTCCGTGTCTTGGTGTCTTGGTGGCAAGCACATCCTCATTTGACGATGCGCCGCACCATCAGGGCTATGGCCAGCGGCAATAGAATGGCGGTGGCTGCCAGCAGGTAGAGCAGGTTCAACCACAGCGACGCCGACCAGAACTGCAGGGCGCAGCCGCGCACCAG
>JAVVDT010000385.1:0-533 GCA_032250875.1 Desulfuromonadales bacterium
CCCTCTTTCTTGGTGTTGGAGTTATCCTGGGTGAAGACATCCAGATCCAGCGGCATGTGTCCGGTTGCAAGGGTTGAGAACTCGGCCTTGGCTTTTTTGAGAAACTCGACCGTGCAGAAGTCGACAATGCGCATGGTCGCCTCAGCGACAGCATCCAGTCGCTGACGCAAGGTCTCCGGTGACGGGACCTTCTTGACGCCGAGGGCGGCGGCAAAGAACTCGTCATCCTCGAAAAAAGGACGGATCGCCTCGAAGTCGCTCTTGCCCTGGCAGAGCAGGCCGAGATAGCAACGCAGCACATCGGCTGTGGCAACGCCCTTACAGGGCGCCGCCTTGGTGACACGCGACACCAACGAAGTGAACCTGTTGATGGCCAGACCGACCAGCGCCACTCCGGACTGGGAGGTGTAGAATTCGCTGTCGGACTGCTCGATATTGAACCGCGGGAAAGTCACGAAAAAAACTCCTTGGGTGAATTTCGAAGCGGCTCCATAATAGCAGAAAAAACGAATAAAATCAGCTGATTGTCAAAG
>JAVVDT010000386.1:0-527 GCA_032250875.1 Desulfuromonadales bacterium
CGTCTCTGTGCCGATACTGCCATTGAAGTGGAGTATCGAACCACCTGCGTGCCCGGTTGGGTAGATGAGAAGGTGATTGTCGAGTTGGGAGAGTTGATCGATGGTGTCCCGTTCTGGGCTCTGCAACAGTACCATCCTGAACATGCTCTTTGTGAGGAGACGCGACAAATCACCCCTTATTTGCCCGAGCAGGTGCAGTCATTTGCCGAGCTTGCCAGGGGCTATGCGCAGCGGGTTATTGTGCGGGGGGTGTGAGGCTGGAGGCTGGAGGCTGGAGGCTGGAAAAACATCAACAGCTCAACTAGAAGCGCAACCAGAGCAGGAAAGAGACGCTGATGATGGTCATGGCGCTAGCGGCCAGAATATAGAGAAAAGCATCCATAATATTGATTGGCGTTTTGTTCTTTCTGTTGCCCAGTGTATTCGCCATAAAAAACTCCAGTTTATAAAATACTTGCCACTAATCTGATGATTATCAGAGACGTTTCAACATAGCAATGCCTGTGCCAAAACGATTAAGATGCCGT
>JAVVDT010000387.1:0-526 GCA_032250875.1 Desulfuromonadales bacterium
GTGTCGTCACTCCACAGGAAATCACGAATCGTAGATTGCACCGCATCGCGGGTGGATTCCCTGTCACGCCACTGATACACCTGAATTATTTCCCTCTTCAAGCGTTCAAGTAGTTGCACTGCCACGGCCTTGATGCGTTTACTCTCGGCCTTGCTCAGGTCTGGCTTCTTCAGCAGATCAAAAATCGCCAGTGATTCCTCATCCAGTCCTTCGCGTACAGCGCGGTGTTCCTCTTCATCGAGTTCCTGCACTAGCGTGAACAGTGCTTCAAATGTTTTTTCGATGGTAACCCGATCCTTCTCGCGGTTGTACTCCGAAACGATCTGTTCGTAATGCTGCTGGAAGTCTGTGCGCAGTGGATTTTGCAGCAACAACTTTTGCAGGCGTTGTTCTACCGCATCGCGCAGGTTTTGTACCGTGGTGTTTTTTTTTGGACTACGCTCAAACTCCTTGCGCAAACGGCCAAAGTCGATCTTACTGATGTCATAAGTTACAGAATCCTCAACCTGCCAATTAGGCTTAACCT
>JAVVDT010000388.1:0-524 GCA_032250875.1 Desulfuromonadales bacterium
GATAGGTCAAAGGCCAAAGGCCAAAGACCACAGACTTATGGTTAAACAATTCAACAATTTTATCTGATCAGCGGCCAATGGCTTTTGCTTTTCTGCTTCTCAGTAGCCAATCCCCCGACAGATCTTTTCTAAAGGATGCTCTTGCCAAACAACGACGCCGTCAGCTCTACTGCTGTCTGCGCCGTTTTGTTACGGCTATCGAGGATTGGATTGATTTCGACAATGTCGAGAGAGCACAATCGATTGGAATCCGCGATGATCTCCATAAGCAACTGAGCTTCTCGATATGTCAGTCCGCCGGGTACGAGTGTTCCAGCTCCTGGCGATGTTTGCGGATCAAGAGCGTCTATATCCAGGCTGACATGCAGCCGCTCACAATGAGCGAGCCTGGCCAGAGCCTCAGCCGCAATCGCGCCCATCCCCCGCTCATCTACATCACGCATTGTCAAGACGCACAGACCGCTCTCACGCAGGTCTTGTCGCTCTCCGGAGTCGAGATCGCGCACGCCGATCATAACAACATC
>JAVVDT010000389.1:0-509 GCA_032250875.1 Desulfuromonadales bacterium
GTCAAACTTGCGGAACAGATCGAAGCTCTCTTCACCCAGCAGATTTCTGGCAACATAGATCTGCAGGCGGCCGGTCCGGTCCTGGATCTGCACAAACGCGGCCTTGCCGAAATCGCGTTTTGCCATGATCCGCCCGGCAACATGATAAACAGCCTCAACCGACTCCAGCGCGGCCGCGTCATGGTCGGCATGCGCCAGCAGGACAGCCTTTGCGGTCGTATCGACTTTAAAATCGTTGGCAAACGGATTGATCCCCTGGCCGCGTAAATCATCCAGCTTGGCACGACGCTGATCGACTATTTCGTTACTATTTTCTTCAGACATCAACTTGTTCCTTAAAATTTTAGAAATGGCCAAATATTGTGGCCAGCCTCCAGCCTCCAGCCTCCAGCCTCCAGCCTCCAGCCTCAACTCATTTCAACAGATAAGCCTCGATAAATCCGTCGATATCGCCATCCAGCACGGCATCGGCATTTCCGACTTCATAGTCGGTGCGATGGTCCTTGACC
>JAVVDT010000038.1:0-14766 GCA_032250875.1 Desulfuromonadales bacterium
TAGAAAATCATAATTTAATCTTGCTTAATTATTGGATTAAAATTAAATTTATAAAATAATTAAGGGAAGTTATGAACATGTCTAACACCTTTAATTCATGATTCTTTGTTGTTTTAAAATTATTTTTGATTAATTTGCGAGGATAACTTTTGGATTTGACAGCGACAGGCAAGGCTGACTTGTGTCGGCAGATCTGTCTGCAAGTAGGGACTCTACAGGCCGGACGAAAACTAGCTGGTTTGCCGTTTGGAGTTAAAGGCTTCTAGAAACAACGCAGGAGGCGGCCGATGAGCGCCGGAACTGCTGTTTCGACACGTAAGGGACGGTTGCCAAGATGAATCGCAGACAGACCAGCGCAGGCCAGTTTCTCGATTTCATAGGCCGTGAAGCCGCCTTCAGGGCCGATCGCCAGAGTGACCGCTTGCGCTACATTAGCAGGGCAGGCCCGTAACGAGCCGGGGTGCGCGACCAGGGCACAGGTGTCGGTGGCGATCGACGGCAGGGAATCTTCAACAAAAGGTTTGAAACGCGGTTGGAGATCAACCCTGGGCAGAATCGTATCGCGGGCCTGTTCCAGGCCGAGGAGGAGCTGTTCCTGTAGTGCGGACGGCTCAAGTGCCGGACTTTGCCAGTAACTTTTATCTACTCGCCAGGTGTTGAGCAGGACCACGTGTTTTACACCCATCGCCGTGATCCCTTGCAGGACACGTTTAAAAACCTTTGGTCGAGGCATGGCCAGAATGACTGTTACAGGCAACGCTGCCGGCGGTTCTTCTGTTAGCAGGACATCAAGTAGCAGTTCCTGCTCATTGATAGAAAGAACGGTTCCAAGGCCGGTTTTGCCGCCAAGCAAACCGACCAGAAGAACTTTGCCACGTGTAACATTGAGGATTTTGCGTGCATGTTCCAAGCGTCGACCATGCAATCGGACCCGATTGATGCCTATGAAGTCTCGGCTATACAACAAAATGAGGTTCATAAAAGGGTGTATCCGGAAGCAAGCGCAGCCGGCTCTCTGTCAGCCCTCTTTTGCCGGCAAAATGTCCGGCGAGAAATGCAGTGTCTGGAAGTAGTCCTCATTGGTTTCTGCACGGCGGATCAGTTCAACAGAACCGTCGGCGCGCAGTAAAAGCTCTTTGGGTCGCAAACGGCCATTGTACTGGAAACCCATGGCCTGGCCATGAGCACCGGTATCATGAATCGCCAGCAGATCTCCTTCCTTGATAGGTGGAAAATCGCGTTGTACGGCAAATTTGTCGTTGTTTTCGCAGAGCGAGCCGGCAATATCGTAAATTTCGGATTTTGCCTGGTCAGTTTTACCGATGACATCAATATGATGATAGGCATCATACATTGCGGGACGCATCAGAGATGACATGCAGGCATCGACGCCGATGTACTGACGATAAATGCTTTTGTGATTGATTGCCCTGGTAATCAACGCACCGTGCGGTCCGGTGACCCAGCGGCCGCTTTCCATGTAAATGCGCGGGGCGTAGCCATGTACGGAGTTGAAACTGTCAACCAGTTCGGTGATCTCCTTGGCCATTGAGTCCAAATCAAGTGGATTGTCTTCCGGCTTGTAGGGGATGCCCAGTCCGCCGCCAATATTGAGAAATTCGAAACGGATGCCGAGCTCACCTTCGATCATTTCAGCGATCTGCAGAAGCATGCGCGTCGTTTCGACAATATAGGTGTAGTCTCTTTCGTTGGAAGCCACCATGGTGTGCAAACCAAAGCGTTTGGCACCACGTTCCAGCGCCAGTTTATATGCCGAAACCAGCTGCTCGTGCGTGATACCGTACTTGGCTTCCACCGGATTGCCGATGATGATGTTGCCGGTCCGGCGTGGACCGGGATTGTAGCGGAAGCAGACAAGATCAGGAAATTCCGGGACTTTGGCGATTAAGGAAATATCATCGAGGTTCAGGATGCTGCCGCCTTCAGCGGCCGCTGCCTGGAACTCTTCCTGGGTCGTGTTGTTGGAAGTAAACATGATGTCTTCACCGCGGCCGCCAACTTCTCGACTTATGATCAGCTCCGGAATGGAACTGCAGTCAAAACCGAACTCCAGCTTTTTCATCAATTTCAGGATATGCGGGTTCGGCAAGGCTTTAACGGCGTAGTATTCACGAAAACCGTCAACACCAGCGAAAGCGTTTTTTAACTTTTCTCCCGTTGCAAGGATGCCCGCCTCATCATAGATATGGTATGGCGTGCCGTAATGTTTGGCGATATCCTCAGCTATAGGGAAAAGTCGATCCTGAAAAGATTGCGACATGGGCATAGGAAAACTCCTTAAGTCCTGCGTATTAAAGACAGGTGTAATAAGCTGCAACGAGATTCAGATTAATTCTTAAGTTGTAGTTAAGCTGTGAAATATAACCGATCAGGTCGGAAAAGACAAGCTGCTGGGGATGAAGAATGATGGAACCGGAAGAGAAAGGAGAAAATTGGAAACAAGGATTATACCATGTCGGTTAAGGTCCTTGATTCACGTCGGATTGACACGAAATACCAGGCGGCAGCTGCGAGTTGCAGTATGACGATTAAACCGAAGCTGGCGCTGTATCCTGATGCACTATAACCTCCTGCTGCAGTTTGCGGCCAGAAATCAATAATCAGGCCAATCACCCATTGCGCAGCAAATGCGGCGACAAATACCAATAGGTTGAGCCCCGTATTGGCTCGACCGGAGAGCTGTTTCGGGAAGCTCTGGGAGAGAACCGCGTATGGCAGGATGCAGGCCGTACCGAAAAAGCCGAAGAGCAGCCAGAGCGGCAAGGTGAACGTTGTCCACTGCAAGACCAGCAGGCATTGTATAAAAACAAAAGTCAGCATTCCTGCCGCGGCCACGCTCATCGGCTGAATATTGCGACGTGCCAGACGCTCGGCGAGTGCACCGAAAGCAAAATATCCAACTATCATGGCGAGAGCAATTCCCATCAGGGTGTTAGCCACTGCCATGCGGTCGTAATGTGCGATATCTCTCAGCCAGGGCCCTGACCAGAGCCCGGAGATAGACAGATAGGCGGCCTGGGCCGCAACCGCCCAAGGCGCTATCGTCCAGAAAACCCTGCTGGTAAACACCTTCCTGATACCGTTCAGCTGTTCGCGCAGAGTTTCTCCGGATTGCCCCCCTTCCTTTTCCGGAACAACCAGGAACACACAGATCGCAGCAATGACAGTAAGCCCTGAAAGGATAAGGAAAACTCCACGCCAGTCGGTCAGCTGCAGAGACAGTTCGACCGGTGTGGTTGCTGCCAGGGCGCCGATGCCGCCGGAGATCATCTGGATGCCGTTCGCCAGCGGCAGACGCTCCGGTGGAAACCAGAGGGTGAATGCTTTGAACGCCGCCATCAGGCAGGCCGATACGCCGAGCCCGATCAAGGCGCGCCCCAGCATCAAACCCGTAAGAGTCTCAGCGCGAGCAAACACAAAGGCGCCCGCAGCGGCGAACAACAATAGGACAGCTTCAACGCGGCGCGGCCCATAACGGTCGAGCAGTACCCCCAGAGGGAGTTGGAAAGCGGCAAAGGCGAGAAAGTAAGCCGAGGTCAAAAGACCAAGACTTGCCGAGTTGACACCTATATCGCGAACCAGGTCCGGGGCGATCACCGCATTTACAGTACGGAAGAGATAGGAAAGGAAGTATCCGAGGGCGAAAGGAATAAAAACCCGCAGAAGCATGGCAGGACGTAATGACATCTGTTCTAGCCTTGCGGCAAGGCTGCAATAGCCGCGCCAATGATGCCGGCATCATTGCGAAAAGCAGCCGGCATGATCCTGGTCTTGATGGTCAGATACGGAAAGAACTGATCGTGAGCTTTGCTGATTTCGCCACCAATGATAAACATGTCCGGCCAGAAAAGGTCCTCAAGGCGATGCAGATAGTCGTCGAAACGCTTTGCCCATTCTCGATAGGAAAGCTTCAACTCTGTGCGAACTGCCGCGGAAGCAATCTGTTCAGCAACTTTGCCGTGCAGCTGTAAATGACCGAGCTCGGTATTCGGGACCAGGATCTTGTCGCGGAACAGGGCGGTGCCCAGACCGGTGCCGACTGTGATGACAAGACACGTTCCTAGTTCGCTGCTGCCGGCTCCGTAGCGCATTTCAGCCAGACCGGCAGCATCGGCATCGTTCAGGACCCTGGTAGCAAGGCCGGATCTGCTCGACAACAACTCGACAACATCAACGCCGACCCAGGCCGGGTCAATGTTCGCTGCCGTGCATGCGATGCCGTTGCGAACGACTGAAGGCAGGCCGCAACCGATAGGGCCCGACCAGTTAAAGTGACCAATTGCCTTAGCCACTGTGTCGGCGACGGCATCAGGTGTCGCTGGTTGTGGCGTTGCAAGGCGTAGCCGTTCAGCGGCAAGCGAGCCGTCAAAAGTGTTGACCGGAGCGGCTTTGATCGCTGATCCGCCGATATCAATTCCGAGAATATTCATAACTTCGTTCAGTGTGTAGCGAATCCGAACCATTGCGGGAACATTACCAAAATGCCGAGTACGATCATCTGCAAAACAATGAAAGGCACGACGCCGAAGTAGATATCCATGGTACGCACTTCGGGTGGAGCGACACCCTTCAGGTAGAAGAGGCTGAAACCGAATGGCGGAGTCAAAAATGACGTCTGCAGGTTCATGGCCACAAGGATGGCATACCAGATCGGGTTGATGCCCAGGTTCGCGGCGATCGGTGCCAGAATCGGCACGATAATGTAGGAGATCTCGACGAAATCGATAAAGAAACCCAGAACCATGATGAGTAACATGGAAAGGATTATGAAACCCCATTTCTCGCCCGGCAGGCCCATCATGAATTCTTCAACGATCCAGTCGCCGCCGGTATAAGTAAAGACCATCGAGAAAGCGGTGGCGCCGATCAGGATGGCGAACACCATGGCACTGATCTTGATCGTTTCCAGAGAGCTATCCCAGAGCATACGGAATGAGAACTGCTGATACAATATAGCCAGGACAATGGCGCCGATACCACCCACCGAGGATGATTCGGTCGGAGTCGCTACACCGGTCAGGATTGAGCCGAGCACCAGGACAATCAGAACCAGTGGCGGCACAATCGCCTTGAGGGCGTGGCCGATCTGCTGCTTCTTGGTGCCGCTAGATGCTGTGAGGCGCACCGGCGGCGCCAGATCCTTTTTGACGATGGTGATGATGACAATATAGGTGACGTAGAAGGCAACCAGCGTCAGCCCCGGCCAGAGCGCTGCCTTGAACAGGTCGCCGACCGGCTCCTGGAAGACATCGCCGAGGATGATCAGGACGATTGACGGCGGAATGATCTGCCCCAGGGTGCCGGCGGCACAGATTGCCCCGGTAGCCAGCCGTTTGTCGTAGTTGTGCTTGAGCATGACCGGCAATGAGATGACCCCCATGGCGACCACGCTGGCCCCTACCACACCGGTAGATGCCGCCAGCAGGGCACCGACCAAGACTGTCGAGATGGCAATGCCGCCACGAATTTCACCGAACAGAAACCCCATCGATTCGAGCAGGCGTTCGGCCAGCCGTGATTTCTGCAAGACGATCCCCATGAAGATGAACAGGGGAATTGCCATCAGAATGGTATTGTTCATGATTGACCAGATGCGGTGCGGCATCAGGGAGAAAATCTGTGTTCCCTCAGCCAGCAGACCGAAAAAGACCGCTACGCCGCCGAAAGTGAACGCCACCGGGAAGCCCAGAAGCAACAGCGCGAGGGCGGTACCGAACATTACAAGACCAATCATATCAAAGGACTTTCCATTGCTTTTTGATAGGGATGTCCGGGAGAGCCCGGGACAGCAAGCACACTACAATCATTGAATCTTATCTTTGTATTTTCGAGCCCGGTTTGCTGGCATTACAGGATCGCCTTGTCCTCGATATGGTGTACCGTCGGCGCTTCGATCCCTCTGAAGATATTGATGTTGTGAAGCACAAAACCAATGGCCGAGACGATCAGGAAGACAAAGGAAACCGGGATCACCGCCTTGATCAGCCAGCGATAGCCCAAACCGCCAGGATCGCCACTGATCTCTCCGGAGGTGAACGCCTCATGCACGTACCAGAAGGAACCTTCGGTGATCAGCAAGCTTAGCGGAATGAGGAACAGCAGGGCGCCGCCGATGTTGACGATGGCTTTCCAGCGCGGTGAGAAACGATCGTAAAGGATGTCGACACGGACGTGTCCGTCCTCCTTGAGCGTGTAGGCCATGCCGAACAGGAAGACAATGGAGAACAAGTGCCATTCCATTTCCTGCATGGCGATTGAACCGGTATTGAAGAAATAACGCATGATGGAATCGTAGAAGACGTTGACCAGCATAACCAGGTTCAAAAAACCGGCGATCCAGCCCATCAGGTTGGAGAAGCGGTTAAAGAGTTTTTCCAGTTTCAAGAGCATAAGATACCTTGTCTTGCAGCCATCGGGCTCCCGGTTGTGGCCGGGAGCCCGATTTGGATTATTCGATGTTGTCTTTCAGGTATGCGTAATCGGAAATTTCTGTCCATTTGCGGGCCATTTTCATGTAGGCCGTCTGGGAATCGAGAATCTCCTTAAAGGTGGCGTCGTTAGCGGCAGATTCACTCAGCAGCTCGTCATTGGCTTTTTTCATTGCGGCGATGATCTCCGCAGGGAAGGTACGGATCTTCACCTCTGGATACTCTTTCTCGATCGATGCCCAGTTAACCGCGCTCTCGTGGTAGGAGCGGGCGTACATGTCGTAGGCAGCATACTGCATGGCGATGGTCAGAATCTTTTGCAGATGTTCGGGCAAAGCGTCGAACTTGGCCTGGTTGACAAGAAACTGCAGCTCTGTCGCCGGCTCGTGCCAGCCGGTATAATAATAGGGAGCAATCTTCTGGAAGCCCATATTGAGATCAAGGGATGGACCGACCCATTCAAGGGCATCGATGGTGCCGCGATCAAGCGCCGTGTAGAGCTCGCCCGGCGGGATGTTGGTGACAACGACGCCGAGTTTGGAAAGGACTTCGCCGGCGAAGCCGGGGATGCGCATCTTCAGACCTTTAAAATCATCGAGCGTGTTGATCTCTTTGCGGAACCAGCCGCCCATCTGGTTGCTGGTGTTGCCGCCGGGGAAAGCGTAGACACCGTGCTTGTCATAAACCTTTTTCATCAGCTCCATGCCGCCGCCGTAATAAAACCAGGCGTACTGCTCGGGGGCGATCATGCCGAAAGGCATGGTGGTGAAGAACATGGTGCTGGGGTCCTTGCCCTTCCAGTAGTAGGAGGCCGAGTGGCCCATTTCATACTGACCGGCATTGACCATGTCGAGAATGCCGAAGGCTGCCTTGTGCTTGTTAGCCGAATCGATGCGGATCTCCATCTCGCCATTGGACATGGCCTTGACCAGGTCGGCCATCTTGATCACTGCGTCACCGAAGATCGGGAATCCGGATCCCCAGGTCTGGGCAAGTTTCCAGACAATGGTTTCTTTCTCCACTTTCGGGGCTTCAGCCTGTGGTGCCTGTTGCTGCTCGCTGCAGGCCGTCAGCCCTGTAAAGGCGACGATAACCATGAATCCCGTGAGTAGCTTCAGGGCATGCTTTAGCTGTTTCATTGCTTCTCCTCCTTGCGCATAGAGTGACATTCTTTTGCCAGCCTGAATGAATGCTGCCCAGGCTGCTCCTGGTAAGTAACCATGAATAGACCACATAACTATCGCTTGAAAGGATTGGGTTGTCAATGACTGCATAACAATGTTTTCAGGTGCTTGGCTGTTTTTATCTGCTTGACGATTGCCGAGCGGATGTTAAGTTAAGATCTGACTCTAATCGGGAGGAATCATCATGAGCAAAGCAATTCGTCTGTATGAAACAGGTGGGCCTGAAGTCATGCGCTGGGAGGAGGTTGAAATCGGCAAGCCGGGGCCAGGTGAGGTTCATCTCCGCCAGACCGCAGTTGGTTTAAACTTCATCGACATCTATCATCGCACCGGTCTCTACCCTTTGGGTGAACTGCCGGCAACCCCCGGCATGGAAGCAGCCGGAGTTGTTGTTGCCACAGGCGAGGGCGTTGAAGATGTCTCACAGGGTGATCGCGTTGCCTATGCCGGCCTGCCGCCCGGGGCCTACGCCGAGCAACGCCTGATCCCGGCTCATCGCCTGGTCAGGTTGCCTGATGCGATCAGTGATCAGCAGGCTGCCGGCATGATGCTGCAGGGGATGACCGCGCAGTACCTGCTAAGGAGAACGTATCGCATTAAGAAGGGCGATACGATTCTTTTCCATGCCGCTGCCGGTGGTGTCGGCCTGATCGCCTGTCAATGGGCCAGGCATCTTGGCGCCACGGTGATCGGCACGGTCGGCAGCCCGGAAAAGGCAGCCCTTGCCAAAGCGCACGGTTGTGATTATCCGCTCTTGTACCGGGAGGAAGACTGGGTGTCACGGGTCAAGGAAATTACTGACGGCAAGGGTGTGTCCGTTGTCTATGATTCGGTCGGTCGGGATACATTCATGAAATCCCTTGATTGTCTGCGTCCGCTGGGTATGCTGGTCAGCTTCGGCCAGGCATCGGGACCTGTTACAGCTTTTGACCCCGGGATACTGGCAGCCAAGGGCTCGCTCTTCCTGACGCGGCCGACACTGATGACCTATACTGCTGAGCGTGATGACCTGTTGACCAGTGCTGCGGAGTTGTTCGAGGTTGTCCAGTCCGGTGCCGTAAAAATTGAAGTCAATCAGACCTACCCGCTCTGCGAGGTCGCTCAGGCACATAAGGATCTCGAAGCGAGAAAGACCAAGGGGTCGACGGTGCTGATTCCTTAGCGGACCAGGCGAGTGTCGCATCTGCAAGGCGATAAAATCGATGCTTTTTTGTCGTAATTTGGTAATCTTCTTAACCGGTAATATCTGCCTGATGCTTTGCGACGTCTGCATCACTCAAGACCGGCTGTTTCTGCAGGCGCTTGTAATAAAAGTTCTGCCCATAAAGAACGGCAGCCGGGTTGTGGCCGGTAATGCGATCCTTGACCACCAGGGTCGTGACCGGTGCTTCAGAGTACTTGTTAAAGAGCATGTCATGGCCGACACACAGCCCCATAATAATATTCATCTCCATCCCTTTGGCATTCAGGATGCGTGCCTGGGCGATCGGGTTGCACGCCGGCTCAAAAGTGCCCGGCCTAACTTTATCCTCTTCTTTCAGGTTGAGCGCCAGCTTGTCAATGCTGCCGGCTTTACAGCAGGCGGAATAAGGCTCCATCCCCTGCGCTCGCAGGATGTCGCTCAAGCGGCTGCACTCTTCGAGCAGGCCGATACAGGTGGCGATGCCGATTTTTTTGTAGCCCATCAGTCGAGCCAGGGCAAGCATGTCTTCAACACGTGTCCAGCGCGCGTTGACTGCGTCGGAGCCTGGAACAGGCTGGTAGCAGAGACCTTCGACCTTGGCCGCAACCCGGGCCAGGCGAGCGTCGGAATCGTCTCCCTGGTATTGACGGAAGGAGTCGTCAATGATCTGTGCATGAGGTTCCGAAGGGCAATAAGCCGGTTTGGCGGGCTTGCTGTCCGGGGCACTCCAGCAATTGGTGGTCCCTTGTTTTTGCCAGATCGAACTGCAACTTGAGCAGGAGTGCTCAGGTTGTGTTGTTTTTGAATGCGGCATAGTCTCCTCCATAGTCATTGATTAGTGCTTGGAGGATATCCTTAGATCCGCCTGTTTGTCCAGAGATCACAGTCAGGCATCGTTGCAGGTGAAGAAAATTGTCCCGCCGGCGTTTTCAATCCCTTCTGCCCAGATCTGCCCCCCATGCCTGAGGATGATGCGTCTGGCGCTTGCCAGTCTGATCGTGTCTTTCGGCAGGTCTGAATCCTGAATGCTGTCTCGAAATGCATCGAAGAGGCGATTTGCCTGTACGTCGCTGAATCCGGTGCCATTGTCGCGGACGTAAAAGACTTTTTGTCTGTTTCTGTGGAACATGCCGAATTCGATTTGCCCCTGACGCGTCCGCGGGATGAAGTCCATGGCATTGCTGAACAGATAGTAAATGACCTGACGCAGCATCTTTTGGTCGCACCAGGCCGTCATAAAGGGTTGAACTTTGAATGTGATCTGCCGGTCGGGTTGTTTGTTCTTTAACTCTTCAACCACATCTAGGGCTAACTTGTCGAGTTTGACATGTGTACGCCGCGGTTCACAGAAGGGGAGTTCGGCAAGCGTCATGCTGATTTCAATTTGTTCGTTCATTTTGTCGCTTGTGCTACTGACATTCTCCAGGAAGAACCGGGCTTTTTCGCTAATTTCCTGATCGCACTGTATTTTGAGCAGTTCGATGGAGGTCGCCAGTTGCGCTGCAGTGTTGCGTAATTGGCGCAGCAGGTGGTCATGGAATCCTTCGAAATCCTGCCTGACCAGATCCAGATCTTTGTTGCTTTGCTGTAGAACCCCTTCTTTCTGGGCGGTATTCGCGAGATAATGCATGCCGAGATAAATCGCCGCCAGAATGAAAATGCTGAACAGGATGCGGACAGCCAACGCGTGATGCGAAGGTGAGAATAATTGCTCCCATACGCTCCCCTCGCCGAAGAGAACCGCAGCGAGAACTGCGTCTGCTATGATTGCAGAAGGGATCAGGAGTAATCCCCACAGGAATAATTGAAAAGATGATTTTTGTGAAAGATTGCTGGGCAAGACGACTCTGTCTCCCTTTTGATTGATGCAGTTTAATCATGATGCATTAATACTGCAAGAAAGAATTATTCATGTCGTGCCCGGATGGTTTGTCTAAACATAAAAATGCGCGCACATTGTTCAATGCGCGCGCTCTTTTTGGGAGACGATAAGAAAGATTTAAGACTTAGAAGAGGTCAGGCTGCGCTACGACGTTCCGGGCCATTGTATTCGACCATTTTGTCCGGGAAGCGAATCTGGTCCTTGCCAACAACGGCCCAACCCGAAGAACGGCGGAAACGTTTCACCCGCTCCTGGCGCAACAGCAGATTTAGTCCTTTCGGGACGACTCTGCAACAGGTCCCATCTATCAACTCCACCTGGATCGTCATGGTGATAGGCAATCCTTTCCAACGGTAATCATTCAAAGGAATCATATTTGGATGATCATACAACAACTATCTCAAAATTATCTCAAAATATTATTGAAAAAATGTCTAAAAATCAATTTATTTGCTTTTTTGAAACAAGAATCAGATGATTTTATTGAGTGGATACTCAACGATGCCTTCTGCGCCCTGACTCATCAGCTCCGGGACGATCTTGCGTACTTCGACTTCCGGCATAATCGTCTCAATTGATACCCAGTCTGATTGATAAAGATGCGCAATGGTCGGGCGGTTAAGGCTCGGCAGGAGCTTGATGATGGCTTCAATCTTGTCGTCTGGGGCATTCATCTTCAGGCCGACCATCCCCTCGGCGCGCAGGGCTGACTGCAGCATTGTGTAGATACGCTCAATCTTGGTGCGTTTCCATGGATCCGCCCAGGCATCCTTGTTGGCGATCAGGACGGGAACGGATTCCATCAGCTCGCAGACAATCCGCAGGTTGTTGGCCTTGATCGTTGAACCGGTTTCCGTGACTTCGACGATGGCGTCGCACAGGCCCTTGAGGATCTTGGCTTCAGTCGCACCCCAGGAGAATTCGACTTCGACCGGGATGTTGCGCTCTGCAAAGAAGCGTTTGGTGAAACCGACCAGCTCGGTTGAGATGGTGGCGCCGGCGAGATCCTCCGGTTTCTCAACCTTGGAATCGGGTCCGACCACCAGCACCCAACGGGCCGGTCGCCGCGAAACTTTGGAGTAAACCATCTCACCGACTTCAATCACGTCGGAATCATTTTCCCTGACCCAGTCGCGCCCGGCAATGCCGACATCAAGCTTGCCGCGTTCAAGAACCTTGGCCATCTCCTGCGGACGGAGCAGGCTGCATTTCAGCTCGTCATCATCGCTGCTCGGAAAGTAGCTGCGTGACGACGTTTTGATCTTCCAGCCGGCTTTTGCAAAGAGCTCTATAGTTGCCTCTTCAAGGCTGCCTTTGGGAAGCCCGAGTTTCAGTTCGTTTGCCATGTTAACCCTTTAGAATACAGCGATAAGCTTGAAGCTGTAAGTTGATGAAGCACAAATAATGGAGAATGATTTGTTGCACGAGCTTAAAGACTCATCGCTTATTTTTTCTTGTAGACCTCGTCGGGATCGAAGAGTGGGTTAGAATGCTCTACCCACTGACCGTCTTCCCAGCGTACGTAAAAGCAGCTGCGGTTGCCGGTATGGCACGCCGCCGGACCATTCTGTTTGACCTTGATCACCACCGTGTCGGCATCGCAGTCAGTAAGAACTTCGACGACGTCCTGGGTGTTGCCGGATTCTTCACCTTTCATCCAGTACTTGTTGCGCGTGCGACTGTAAAACCAGGTCTTGCCGTCGCGCAGCGTGTTGGCGAGGGTTTTCTCGTCCATGAAAGCAACCATAAGAACTTCACCATTTTCATGGTCCTGAATAATGGCGGGAATCAGGCCGCCCATCTTGTCAAAATTAATCTCTGTCACCGTTGTTGACCTCCCTGCTGAATTTATAAAGTCATGTATTACCTGCTCGCTGTAACGGTGTCAACTGTTTGAGGACTCGTTGTTGGTAACACATAAATTGTCCGGGTAAGACATGCAGAGGACAAATCTTCAGGAGGGCTTGCGCCGCTCGGCTGATCGCTCCGCGTTCGAAAACTCCGGATAACACGAAAACTCAATGATTAATTCATCATGATGTAGATGAATATGAGCGGGAAGAGCGTGATGTTGACACCGACCAGGGCATTGAGGGCCATGCGCAAAATCATGCGGGGTTTGTTCATAAGAATTTCCTGCCCTGTCTGCAAATCGACGAATCCGACCGGAATCGGGAATCCGCAGTAAAGGATTGATCGGCTCCCCTGATAAAGATGGGTCGTCAGTTTGAAGCCGACCACAAAACCGCACAGGAGACAGCCGACCGAAAGGAAAAGCAGTGGTCCTTTGAAGGGATGGTCGCTGTGCACCAATTGGTAAAGACTGGTGATGTTGAAGTAGGTCACGATCAAGGTGTTAAACAGTGTCAGCCAGCGAGCCGCGGTCCAAAGAGTATAAGGTCTTGGCCAGTTTGAGCTGCGTCTGCGCTGCAGTTTCCGGTCAAGTTCTTCTCGCGTCAGGCCGCGTTCCTGCAGCACCCAGTAAATAGACTCCTTGTCGATATCCTCGTTGTCAGCGAGCAGGTCAAGAAGATAGCCCGAGGGCAGATCACGCAGGTGTTCAAGATATTTTGGATCAGCAATGTTCATGGTTGCTTGCTTAAAAAGTGGTGATTGTTCAGCCGATTCTCGGAGCCACAGCATAGTTTTTGTCGGGGAGAAAGTCATTCAGGTGATCGATGAGGCCTGCGATAGTTTTCTGCCTGTCTTCCTCTGTGTAAGGTTGAGCAGGGAACAGTCCCCAAACAGGCTGCGGCCAGGCCTGATCTGACTGATAACGGACGATATGGTGGATGTGCAGCTGTGAAACCATATTCCCTAAGGCGGCAATATTC
Source organism: Desulfuromonadales bacterium (assembly GCA_032250875.1). Lineage (GTDB taxonomy): Bacteria > Desulfobacterota > Desulfuromonadia > Desulfuromonadales > BM103 > M0040. The sequence continues at coordinate 13,533 of JAVVDT010000038.1, forward strand.
AACTTGTCGGCCTGGAAAGTCTTGCTCAACACCTGCGATAGCTGTGATGATTCACCAAGCAGCTGCTGCTGGTCACGGTACTCAAGCTCAAAAATCTCACGAATCTCTGCGCGGCGCGGAACCAGAATGAACCACGGATAGTTGGCATCGTTCATCAAAAGCAGGCGACAGAGCGGGAAATCGCCGAGAGCGAAGGTGTCCTGTGACAGGCGCGGGTGAAGTTCAAACATGGATTTCTCGATGGTCATTCTGCTGCTGTTGTCTCGCCTGCCAGGTTCAGCAGCAGGTAATTGTTGAGTTCACTGGCCGTCAGGATGTCTCGCACCTGTTGTATCGTCGCGATATTATCTCTGCTTAAGCCGTAATTTTTCTCCAGCCAGACCAGCAGGGCAAAGTTGCCTGACAACGACCAGCTCTTTTCGCGCAGCATCGATTCGAGAAGGGTATTTTCCAACTCACGGCCGAAGTCCTGGGTCGCGGCAACATAGTGAGTCGGCCAGGCAACAATCTGGCGATCAAGGCCACTTTCATATGCTTGTTTGTCCCAGCGGTTCAGTTTCGAAAAATCAACTGTACACCACGCTGCCGGGCGTGTCGACAACAAGGCGCGACAAGAAAGCGGTCGTATCGAGTAAATTGTACAAGAACCGTGTGCGTCGAGAAAAGGGCAAGGGCCGAGTTCCCGGCGATGGCTTTTGAGATAACTCTTCAGGCCGGTTAATCCAGGCAGGGCCTTTTTTAAGCGTTCAATGTAGCCTGAAAGGTTTTTTGATTGTGTTTCAGTCAAGAATTCTACTACGTTAACGGCCTCAGGATAGGTCGCATGCACCGCAAGGTGACAGCAGCCGGAACAGTTTTCGCGGCAATAGATCGTCTTGCCCGCCATATGGTAGTTCGCGAGCCACGTAGTGGTAAATTTATCCAGCTGTTCATGCCGATTCAATGTTCGGGTTCTCATTTTTTTGCTCAAAGACAATGTGAGATTTCCATGGCAAGGAGTTTAGAGAGAAACAAATAAAAGCCACTATTGATTATTAAGATTTTATCAGAAATTTCTCAAGTGTGGTGTCTTTAAACTTGCATTTGACCCCGCAATTGGTTTAATTAGAAAATCTCTTAGAAGTTTGTGTTTGAATAAAAAGGCTGGAAAAGCATGATTGATGGACTCGCAAAAACACTATTTCAACATAAATAGCTGAATTAATTGACTAAATGTCTGATTTAACCTTGCTGT
>JAVVDT010000390.1:0-508 GCA_032250875.1 Desulfuromonadales bacterium
CTCAGAGGACACAGAGAAGACCATAAGGCTCTTGGTTTTATAAAAACGATCAAGGATTTGCTTTTCTCAGTGCTCTCAGTGTCTCAGTGGTGAATAGCTTTTGACTTTGCCGATTTTCGCAGATCTTGGCCGCGGCTATAAAAAGTTTTGGTTTAAAGCTTAGACTGATCAGCGTTCATCTGATTTCAACGATTCAACGCTTCAACAGATCTGCTGAACGTATCGGTCTCTTTCACGCCCTCAAAGCGTTGCAGACAAACGGCTGATGTCGTGCCAGGGGATCACATTGACGGACTGCCGTTGCTGGGGGGCGTCGCCGGCGTAAACCAGATGCGCGGGGCCGGCGATCCTGCCGGCCAGGGATATCCACCGCTGCAAGGCGGTAAAATAGTCGGCTGTGATGGTCCGGCCGGCTTTGACCTCGACAGGCAGGAGCTGCTCGCCCTGTTCGGCGAGAATGTCAACCTCGTTGCGGCTGCTGTCCCGCCAGAAAAACAGGTTCGACGGC
>JAVVDT010000391.1:0-508 GCA_032250875.1 Desulfuromonadales bacterium
CTTCCTGTATCTGATCATGGACTTGTTCAGCCGCAAGATCGTCGGCTGGGAGGTCCACGAGAACGAAAGCGCGGTCCACTCGACCGCCCTGGTTCAGCGAACCGTCTGGGCCGAAGGCTGTATCGACCGACCGCTGGTGCTGCATGGCGACAACGGCAGTCCCCTGAAAGGCCAGACGGTACAGGCCATGCTCGGCAAACTCGGCATTACGCCCTCGTTCAGTCGGCCGCGCGTGAGCGATGACAATGCCTTTGTAGAATCGTTGTTCCGGACCTGCAAGTATGTTCCGAACTTCCCGCGTGCCGGCTTTGCCTCGCTGACGGCCGCTCGCGACTGGGTTCGGGACTTTGTGGATGGATACAACCGTCATCATTTGCACCGAGGCATCAACTACGTCACGCCCGATCAGCGCCACCGCGGCGAAGACGCCGAAGTGCTCGCACGCCGGCACGAGATCTATCAAGCTGCGCGCCGGCAAAACCCGGCACGCTGGTCTGGCGGAACGCGC
>JAVVDT010000392.1:0-504 GCA_032250875.1 Desulfuromonadales bacterium
ACAGCTCACTGGTCTAATCAAGTTGTCCTGCGGCGAAGATGTAACGGGGCTCAAGCCATGAGCCGAAGCTTAGGATGCCGTAAGGCATGGTAGCAGAGCGTAGTGTGACATGGTTTCTATCCTCTTTGGTGTCCCTCGGGGCCCCATGGAGGAGAAGAAATCTTCGATGAAGCCGGGGCGTGAGCGATCCCGTGGAGAGATCACTAGTGAGAATGATGACATGAGTAGCGACAAAGAGTGTGAGAGACACTCTCGCCGAAAGTCCAAGGGTTCCTGCTTAAAGCTAATCTGAGCAGGGTAAGCCGACCCCTAAGGCGAGGCCGAAAGGCGTAGTCGATGGGAACCAGGTTAATATTCCTGGGCCAGATGGAAGTGACGGATCGCAGAGGTTGTTCGTTCTTATCGGATTGAACGGGCCGCTGACTGGTTCCTGGAAATAGCTCCATCATGAGATCGTACCCTAAACCGACACAGGTGGACTGGTAGAGAATACCAAGGCGCTTG
>JAVVDT010000039.1:0-14695 GCA_032250875.1 Desulfuromonadales bacterium
ACCTTAGGGTTTGATTCAAAGGTTTATCCGATGTTATCAGATTTGATCAGCGGCCAATGCCTTTTGCTTTTCTGCTTTCAGGGCAGGATGCGACCAATTAAATCAAACAGGATGCCGGGGAAGAGCCCGAACAGCAGCACGGCGCTTGTACAGACAGCAAGCACAGCATGCTCAAATGCTGTGCCCGCGTGCCAGCGACAGGCAGGCGCATCAGACTGGAAGAGCAGCATTGCCACGCGCAGATAAAAGGCGAAGGAGATCAGTGATGAGAGAATTCCGATCAGCACCAGACCGAGGTAACCAGACTGCAGCGCCGCCTCAAAAATAGCGAATTTGGCCATAAAACCCGCCGTGGCGGGCAGACCGGCCAGCGACAACAGCAGCAGAACCAGCACGCCACAGCGAAGCGGATGCTGGTAGCCGAGACCACGCCACTGGTCAAACGCCATCGGTTCGCCACGCTCATCGGCCAGGGAGGCAATCACGGCAAAGGCGCCAAAGCTGGTGATCACGTAAACCACCACGTAAAAAGTCGTTGCCGCCAGGCCGGCGGAGGTCTGACAGAGCAATCCGACCAAAAGCGTTCCCATATGCGCCACAGAGGAATAAGCGAGCAGGCGTTTCAGGTTGTTCTGACCAAGGGCGCTGAATGCGCCGATCAGCATGGTTGAAGCGGCCAGCAGCCAAATCAGGGCAGCAAGGTCATGCCAGATTGGCCCGGAGATGGCCAGCATGCCGATCAGAACCGCGACCACCGCTCCCTTGGACCCGGTCGCCAGCAGACCGCCAACCGGTGCGGGGGCACCCTGGTAGACATCGGCCGTCCACAGATGGAAGGGGGCCAGGGAAATTTTAAAACCAACCGCAACCAGTATCATCCCCCAGCCGAGCAATCCCCAGGCCTGCAGGCCACCTGTCGCTGCAGAGAGCGCAACAACGGCTTCAGGCAATGCCAGAGAACCCGACGAGGCATAGATCAAGGCGATGCCAAAAGCCAGGAAGCCGGTTGCGACAGTACTCATCAGCAGATACTTGAGACCGGCCTCGGCCGCCAGCTCGCAGCTCCGGTTACAGGCAATCAGGATGTAGAACGCCAGGGAAAAGGTTTCGAGAGCAAGAAAAAGGCCGAGCAGATGCGTTGCCGAAGAAAGCAGCGCCATGCCCGCGGCGGCATAGAGAACCAGCGCCACATATTCGCCGGAGCCAAGGTTCTTTTCTATGATGTAGCGGGCCGCAACCATCAATCCGGCCGCTGCCAGCAACGACCAGAGAATGGTATAAAACCGGGCGTAAACTCCGGCGCTGAAGAGGCCGGCAATTTCAACTACCGGCGGTTGCACCAGGCCGGCGGCAACGGCCCCCAGCAGAGCAGTTACGATGCCGCCGGCAATCAATGACAGCGGTTCACGGTACCAGGCTCCAGCCATGAGTATGGCCGTTCCGCCAAAAACCAGAATCAATATCGGCAGCAATGCGAGCAGATCGAGCAAACTCATGGCAGCCCCCCCGCCATGATATTTGCAACGGCACCGTGCAAGGGTCTCAGAAACGGTTCCGGGTAGAGGCCGAGCCAGAGGACCAGGACCGCCATCGGCAGCAGGATCAGCCACTCACGCGGAGTCAGATCCGGCAGGGTCGGGCGGCCCTTGACCGGACCCCAAACAACCCCCTGAACCAGGCGCAGCATGTAGGCCGCGGTCAAGACAATCCCGACCAGTGCGATGGCAGCCCAGACCGGGTGAGTCTGGAAGGTGCCGAGCAGCACCAGGATTTCCCCGGCAAAATTGGCCAGGCCGGGCAATCCCAGGGAGGCCAGGGAGAAGAACAGGAACAGGAAGGCCATTTGCGGGGCCTGACCCCAGAGCCCGCCAAGTTCTGCTAGATTGCGGGTTTCGGTTCGTTGCCGAATCAGCGCGATCAGCACAAAAAGTGCTCCGGTCGATATGCCGTGCGCCAGCATGAGCAGGATGCTGCCCTCCCAGGCGGTCAACTGCCAGGCTGCGAGACCGAGAACAACGAGACCGACATGGGAAATCGAGGAGTAGGCGAACAGGCGCTTGATGTCGTCTTGTCGGTATGCCGCCCAGGCGGCATGAAAGATCCCTGCCATGGCGACAACTCCGAGAACCGGCAGAAAGCTTCGGGTGGCCTCGGGGAAAAGCGGAAAGGCAAACCTGATCAGGCCATAGATACCGGTTTTCAACAGCAGCCCGGTCAGGTCGATGGTGCCGGCAATCGGAGCCTCGGTGTGAGCGTCCGGTAACCAGGTGTGAAATGGCACCAAAGGAATTTTGATGGCGAACGCCAGCAAGAAACCGAGAAACAGCAGCATCTCCTGCTGCGATGACAGATCGGTCTGCATTAATTCGGCCAGCGCAAAGGTGTAGGTTCCGCTTTGTTCGCCATGGATCAGGTAAAGCGCGATCAGGGCGACAAGCATGACCAGGCTGCCGGCCAGGGTGTAGAGAAAGAATTTCATGGCTGCGTAGTGCCGGCGCTCATGCCCCCAGATGCTGATCAGAAAAAACATGGGCAAAAGCATGACTTCCCAGAAGAGGAAGAACAACATCAAATCGAGGGCAAGGAAAATACCCATGAGGGTCGCCTCGAGAACCAGCAAGAGGCAGAAAAACAGAGGAACATGCTGTTTCACCGGCCACGACATTAAGACCGCGATCATCTGCAGGAACGCCGTTAAAAGCACCAGCAACAACGAGATACCGTCAAGACCAAGGGTAAACCTGATACCGTAACGGGGAATCCAGGCGGCATCTTCATAGAGCAGCCAGCCACTGTCACCCTGACCATAACCGACAAACAGATAAATGGTGATACCCAGGGTGGCCACGGTCGTGGCCAGAGCCAGCCAGCGACATTCCTCGACACGCCGAAAATGCAGCAGGCAGAGCAGGGCGCCGCCAAGGGGCAGCAATACCAGCAGGGTCAGCCAGGGGAATTGCGGGAGAGCGGAAGCAGCCGACATTACTGACCTCCCCCTTCGACCAGCTTCAAGAGAAACCAGCCGAGCAAAATCAGGAAGCCCCAGGCAAAGGCGGAAAGATATGTGGTCAGTCGTCCTGTTGTAATCCTCAACAGCAGGGCTCCACAGCGAGTCGAGGTTCGCGCCAACCCTTCCAGAGAGCCATCAAATAAAGTTCGATCGCAGCCGATCCAGCTGAACAAGGCCATGGCGTTAAATGGCCGGACAAACAGACGGTCAAGCAGAGCATCCGCTTGCCAGCCGCTCAACAGGAATCTGCTCAGCGGGTTTTCCAGAGGCGCATGATAATTGCGATAACGCCAGTGGGCGGCTAACCAGCCCATGGCAGCGACCACTGCCGCCAGGCCGGCCAGCATCCATTCGACGTCAGGACTGACTGTCAGCGTACGTCCGGCCATTGTTCCGTACCAATGATGCAGCGCTTCACCGCCACCGACAAGAGCCGGAAGATTGAATAAGCCGCCAGCCAGGCTAAGCAGGGCCAGAGGCCAGAGCGGCCAGCGCATCAGCCATGGTAAATCGTGAGGAGAACCCGAACCGCGCCACTCACCGGCAAAAACCAGATAAACCAGGCGGAAGGTGTAGAACGCCGTCAATAAGGCGGTCACGATGCCGATCAACCAGAAGACCCGGAAAACCGGATCGGCATGGGTATAGAGCGCGAGCAGGATGCCATCCTTGGAGAAGAAGCCGCCTGACAGAGGCAGTCCGGCCAGACAAGCCGCGCCGGCCAGAAAAACCCAGAAAAGCTCAGTCGGTCCGCGTCTGAACAGGCCGCCCATTTTGAATAGATCGTTTTCACCGCCAGCCTGATGAATGATACAACCCGCGGCCATGAACAGCACCGCCTTGAAGAACGCATGGGTCAGCAGGTGGAACATGGCACCGGCCACCGTGCCGGCGCCAACGGCCATAAACATATAGCCCACCTGGCTCATGGTCGAATAAGCCAGCACCCGCTTGATGTCCCGTTGGGCCATGGCACAGCTTGCAGCGTAAATTGCCGTCAAGGCACCAATCGCCGTGATAGCCGTCATGGCGACCGCCGACAGAGAAACCAGCGGGAAGAACCGGCAGAGCAGATAAACCCCGGCGGTGACCATGGTCGCGGCGTGAATCAGCGCCGAGACCGGGGTTGGTCCTGCCATGGCGTCAGCCAGCCAGGTCATCAGCGGCAACTGGGCTGATTTGCCGCAGGCACCGAGCAGCAGCAACAGGCTCAGGACGATGACGACCCCCGGTGATATCGATGCCGCCTGGGCATTGATCGCGCTGATCGACAGGGTGCCGGTCAAAGCAAACAGCCAGAGCATGGCAACGCCGAGGAAGACATCGCCGACACGGGTCACCAGAAAAGCCTTGGTGCCCGCTTTGGCATTCTCCAGCTTGCGGTACCAGAAGCCGATCAGACCGTACGAGCAAAACCCCACCCCTTCCCAGCCGAGGAAGAGAACCAGCAGGTTGTCGGCGAGGACAATTGCCAGCATGGCGAAAACAAACAGGTTGAGCAGGCTGAAAAAGCGCGCATAATCGGCCTCTTCGCGCATGTAGCCAATCGCATAGAGATGAATCAGCGTTGCAACTCCGGTCACCATCAGCGTCATCGGTGCCGCCAGACGATCAAAGTTGAGCGCGAAGGAGACATTCAGGGTCCCGCTGTTAAGCCAGGTAAAAAGAACCGCACGGCTGCCGTTGCCTTCGGCATAATCCCAGAAGAGCAGCGTCAACCCAAAGGCACCGGCCACGCCGATGACCGCGAGCACCTCGGTAAACAGCCGTGGCAGGCGCATGCCGAAGAGCATGTTGATGACCGCACAAAACAGCGGCAGCAGGGGTATGAGGAAGAGCAGGCTCTCGTTCATCCGTGCATCCCGTTGAACTCATCGGCCACCAGCGTGCGCTTGCGCCGCCACAAGTAGACGACCATGGCCAGGGCAACGGCAACTTCGGCCGCGGTGACCGCCATGAGCAGAATCGCGAAAACCTGACCATCCACCTGACGCCAGTAGGCCGAGGCGGCGACAAACACCAGCGATGCGCCATTAAGCATGATCTCCACGCCGATCAAAATCATCAGGATCTGGCGATGCAGCAGCACGCAGGTCAATCCGAGCACAAAGAGTGCGCCGGCAAAGGCCAGGGCATGTCCGAAAGGTATCATCATTGATCCTCGCCTTTCGGCAGGGGCCGACCCAGCATGTAGGCGCCGATGGTGGCAAACAGCAGCTGGAAGGAAACGATCTCGACGGCCAGAGCATAGCGGCTGAAGAGGGCTTCGCCAAGGATTTGCGGCGCCAGGTAAAAATCACCGATCTGCTTGCCTGCCAGCGGATCCTGCAAGATCAGCAGCACGGTGCAGATCATTATGCTCGAAGACAGCAGTACCAGCGGACCCCAGCGCTGCCAGCCGGGACCTTCAGGAACCTCCTGCGGCGCCAGGCCGAGCATCATGATAATGAACAGGAACAGCACCATGATCGCCCCGGCATAGACGATCACCTGCCAGGCCGCCACCAGCGGTGCGCCGAGCAGGTAGAACATCAACGCCAGGGCAAACAATCCGGCCACCAGGTAGATCACCGCATGCACCGGGTTGCGCCGCGTAATGCAGAGCAGCGTCGCCGCAAGCATGGTGAAGCCGAGTATGTAGAAAAGTGCTGTTGTCATCGGTTCTCTTTAGCCGTCAAGTCTCGCAGTCACAAAGGAGAGCAATGTTTTCTTGGTGCCTTGGTGCCTTGGTGCCTTGGTGTCTTGGTGTCTTTGTGGCGCCATCAAGGCATTAACGATTTCGGGTCCACCGGACCGTATTCATCGGCGTTGCCGCCACGCCCGTTGACTACACCGATCCCCGCGTGTTCGTAAAAGTTGTATGCCGTGTCCTTGCCGCAGCCATCGATCAGCAGATCCTCTTTTTCATGCACCAGTTTGAGCGCGACACGGTTGCAGATTTCGTAATCCGGCGTGGTCTGGATCGCCATGGTCGGACAGGCCTCGGTGCAGAGTCCGCAGAAGATACAGCGAGAAAAATTAAGGCGGAACCAGGCAGCATAGCGGCGACCGTTTGCATCTTCGGCGGCCTGCATCGAAATGCAGTCGACCGGACAGGCGGCGCTGCACAACTGACAGGCGACGCAGCGTTCGCTGCCATCAGGGTTACGCGTGAGCACGATGCGTGCACGGTAGCGCGGTGGCGGCGTGCGCTTCTCCTCGGGATACTGGATGGTCACCGGCTTTTTGAAAAGATAGCCAAGGGTAACCCAGAACGGCTGCAGGGTGCCTTTTATGTCACGCCATAAATGCATGGAAAAACCAGTTAGTTATTAGTTATCTGTTATCAGCAAGCTTTAAGTTGCAAAGCTGCTGTCTTCCGGGTTCGCTCTTCTCTTCAAGATCTCATCGCTAACGAGATGGCCCCCGACACCACCACGTTCAGCAACGCCAGCGGAATCAGCACTTTCCAGCCGAAATGCATCAGCTGGTCGTATCGCGGCCGCGGCATACTGCCGCGCGCCCAGATAAACAGGAAGGCCACAAACAGCACCTTGGCAATAAACCAGGCCAGCGGCGGCAGAAACGGGCCATGCCAGCCGCCAAGAAAGAAGACCGTGGTTATCGATCCGATCACGATCAGATTGATATATTCACCGACAAAGAAGAGGCCGAAACGCATCCCGGAATACTCGGTGTGGTAGCCGGCGACGATCTCGTTCTCCGCTTCAGGCATATCGAAGGGGATGCGTTTCGATTCGGCGGCGATACTGATCATGAAGATGATAAAAGCCAGCGGATGGCGCAGCATATTCGGCCAGTCGGCCTGAGCCATGACGATTGCATTGAGCGAGAAGGATTTGGCGCTCATCACCACCGGCACCAGGGCCAGGCCAAGCGCAAGCTCGTAAGACAGCATTTGTGCCAGGCCGCGCATGGCGCCGAGCAGGGAATATTTCGAATTTGACGCCCAGCCACCCAGTACTATGCCGTAAACCGCCAGAGAAGAGAGGCCGAAGATATAGAGCAGGCCGATATTCAGGTCACAGACAACCATCGGAATCTCGCGGCCGAACAGTGTTATTGGCGGAGCGAAGGGCACCACGGCAAAGCTGAGCAGCGCGGTCAGCGCAGTTAACCCCGGAGCAAACAGGAACAGCCATTTATCGGCCCGATCGGGAACAAAGTCCTCCTTGCTGATCAGCTTGATGACGTCGCACAATGGCTGCATCATGCCACCGGGGCCGATGCGGTTCGGACCAAAGCGCATCTGCATGCGACCGAGAAGCTTGCGTTCGGCCAGCACCAGATACGCAGCCATGGTGAGAACCACGCCAAAAATCAGGCCGATCTTGACCAGGATGAGCATCAGGCTGATGAGCAGGTCATTCATGCCTTGGTCTCCTTCTCCAGCCGACAGTCGAGCCGGCTGCCCGGCAGCATTCCTTCGAGGGCGGTATCCCAGAGGTGCGGGGCCAGCACCAGTCCGTTCAGCATCTGAGCGCTGACCCGGACGACGACGTGACACTGGCCTAAATGGGTCGACAATCGCACGCGATCACCGGCAGCCAGGCCAAGCTCGTTTGCATAGTCAGGATGCAGGCAGACATAAGGTTGCGGCTCGGTTGCGGCCAGCGGCGACGACAGGTGCGCCAGCCAGTGCGAACCGACCGGGACGGTTGTTACCAGCAGGGGCAGAATGCCGGTCGTCGCAGCATGGGGCCGTTGTTTCTCTGCTGCCGGAGGCAAGACGCCCTTGGCAGCAAGCCGCAAGCCTGTGGCTTCGGCAGCGATTGTCGATAAACCGGCAAACCGCTCATCGTTCTGCTCGATGGCCTTGCGCAGCTCGACGAGATTCGCACCGCGTTCCAAAAGATGGGTCAAAAGCCACCAGTCTGCTTCGGCAGCGGAGCCCGGCGTCTCTTGAAAAAATTCACGCGGCGGGTGGTTGCCGGCGCCGGTTTCCCTGATCGGCAAGCCCGGGTCGATGACCGGCAGAAAAGCCTGCAGACGGCCTTCGTTGTTGATATAACTGCCGGCCATTTCGGCGTTGGCGCGCGCGGGCAGAAAGATATCGGCACGCTGGGCAGTCAGGCTCGGTGTATTATCGATGCTCACCAGCAGCTCCAGATGAGCGAGGGCAGCCTGGGCGCGTGCCGGATCCATAGCCTCGCGGAAAGGGTCACTCTCCAGACAGACCAGCGCCCGCACCCGGCTTTCCTGGATAGCATCGAGAAGCGCTTCAAAGTCGGGGCCAGCTCCCGCCAGCAGTGCGCCGCCAAAGCTGTTCGGTCCGGCCAGCAGGATCATCACTCCGACGCTGCGCTCTCCGGTTGACAACTCTGCAGCCGCCGAGCAGAGCGCATCGACGCCCTGGTCGCCGAGCAGGTCGACGCCCCCGACCAGAACCGGCCGTCTGGCAGCATGCAGCTGCGCCATCAGGCTCGCAAAAAACTCGCGCTCGTGGCTATCAAAAGCATTCAGATCACCCTGGCCGAAAGCCGCCAGAACAACAGGTAAACGCTCTGCGACCACAGGCAGATGCTTTGCAGCGCAGGGCAGCTCAACCGGCCGGGGATCAATCACCGCGATCCTGCCGCCGTTGCGCGCCGCCTGCCGCATGGCGAGGACCAGCATCGGTCCTTCGGCCAGCGGATCGGCGCCAAAAACAATAATCAGGTCACTCCGGCGGACATCCTCGAGGCTGCGGGCATGCTCGCCGAGGTTGGCGGCAAGCGTCCGGGCGGCGCGATCACGCCCGTGGTGCGCCTCAAAGACCAGTTGTGCCGAACCGGTTGCCACAGCCCAATCCCGCAAGAGGACATTGGCTTCCAGGCTGGCCCGGCAGGAGCCGAGGAAAGCGACGCTGTTCGAGCCGTGCTCGCGGGCTATTTCGGCAACCCGTTGCCGAACAGCCGTCAGCGCCTTATCGATCATGACCGGCTGACCGTCAACACGGGCTTGACGCGGTCGCTGCGGATGATTGACATGATCGTAGCCAAACCGGCCACGGTCACAGATAAAGAAGCCGTTGGTCTCACGGTTGATCCCGGCTCTGACCCGCTGCACGTCCCGGTAGCGCCCGCCGGGAACCGTCGCACAGCCGAGGCTGCAATGCGGACAGACCGAAGGTGCCTCCTGCAGATCCCAGAGCCGCGTCTTATAGCGGAACGGTTTGCTGGTAAGCACCCCGGTGGGACAGACGTCGATGATGTTGCCGGCAAAGAAACTTTCCAGCTTGCCTGCCTGAATGCGACCGTAGAAAACCCGGTTGCGCGAACCGAAGACACCAAAGTCGCTTCCGCCGCAATAGTCGCGGTAGGTGCGCACGCAACGGTAACAGGTGATGCAGCGATTCATCTCCTGCTGCACAAACGGACCGAGATTCTGGTTGGTAAAGGTGCGTTTCCTGCCGGTATAACGTCGAACGCCGTGGCCGCCGGCCACGGTCATCTCCTGCAGCTGGCACTCGCCACCCTCGTCGCAGACCGGGCAATCGTGCGGATGATTGATCATCGTCCATTCGATCACATGCCGGCGCAGATCCATGGCCGCCGGGTCGGTCGATGACACAATCATGCCGTCCTGGGCCTTGATCATGCAGGCCATCTGCAAGCCCTTGACCGGACCATCGACGAACATCATGGCACACAGGCGACAAGCACCGACCGCCCCCAGGGCTTCGTGATAACAAAAGTGCGGGATAACGATATCGAGTGCACGCGCCGCTTCAAGAACGTTGGTTCCCTCGGCCACGGTCACTTCCAGATTGTCGATCGTCAGTTTCGGCATGCTCTCCAGTGCGGCGTGAAGCGACAGACGTTAGACGCCTACCTCTAAATCTTCACCCTTGCTCCTTACTTTCCTGCAAAGGGACAGCACCCTTTGCGGATATGATCCTTGATCTCGTCTTCAAAGAGACGCAGCAGCGCTTCCACCGGACCCATGGCGCCCTCGGCCAAAGCGCAGAAGGAGCGTCCCTTGATATTGCGCACCTGGTCCTTGAGCATGGCCAGATCATCTTCGCTCCCCTGGCCAAATTCGATGCGGTCGAGCAGCCAGGAGACCATCGCCAGGCCGTCTCGACAGGGGGTACACCAGCCGCAACTCTCGCGGGCGAAAAACCGGTTGAGGTTACGCGTCACCGCAACCATGCAAGTCTGTTCATCGAACACCGTGACGCCCGCTGTTCCCAGGCGACTGCTGACCTCTTCAAGAGGATCGAAATCCATCATGACGTCAAGGTGTTCGGCAGTCAGGTAAGGGGTCGACGCACCGCCGGGGAGGCAGGCCTTGAACTTATGACCGCCACGCACGCCGCCGCCGAAATCTTCCACCACTTCACGCAGGGTAATGCCGAGCGGCAGCTCAAAACATTCGGTGCGGTTGAGATGGCCGGACAGTCCGAACAGTTTGGTGCCGGCGCTTTCCGGATTCAAGGCCAGGCCATGAAACCAGGCCGTACCGTTCACCAGAATATGCGGCACAGTGGCCAGGGTCTCAACATTGTTGACATTGGTCGGCCTGCCGAACAGGCCGTGCTTCGCTGGAAAGGGCGGTTTGGAACGCGGAACAGGCCGGCGCCCTTCGAGCCCGTTGAGCAGGGAAGTCTCCTCACCAAGGATGTAGCGTCCGGCGCTGCGGTGTACGTGCAGTTCAACATCGAATCCGGAGCCGAGGATGTTTTTGCCCAGGTAACCTGCGGCGATGGCTGCTTCAATGGCCCGCTCGACCTGCAGCGAACAGTCTTCATAAGCGTAGCGCAGAAAAATGTAGCCGACCGGGATCTGCAGAGCATAGGCGGCAATTGCCATACCCTCCACCAGCTGGTGGGGATCGGCCAGCAGCAGCTGGCGGTCCTTGTAGGTACCCGGTTCCATCTCATCGCCGTTGCAGACCAAGTATTTGTCGCCCGGTTGATCGACGCTAAAAAACGACCATTTGACTCCCGTCGGGAAACCGGCTCCGCCGCGGCCGCGCAAACCGGAATTCTTGACCTGCGTGCTGACTTCCTCAGGCGACATCTTCAGCGCAGCGCGCAGACCCTGGTAACCACCTGATTTTTCGTATTCGGGCAGCAGGACCGTCTCTTTCGGCCGACGGTTTTTGAATAGAACCTGTGGATACGCGTTCATTGATTCTCTCGCAAAGCAATCATCCGGTGACTACGCGTCGGCCGCGATCGCGACACGCTCCTTCAGCAGGATTTCGTCGATCTTCTGCGGGGTGAGCTTGCCGTAAGTGGTCAGACCGATCATCATCGCCGGGGCGTCACCGCAGGCGCCAAGACAGCAGCTCGGCAGCAGGGTGAATGCCCCATCAGTCGTGGTCATGCCAAAATCGATGCCGAGAGATTTTTGCAGGTGTTCGGTAATCATCTCCGCACCCAGCGACCAGCAACAGATCGAATCGCAGACATGAATCACCCTTCGACCCACGGCGCGGCGGTAAATCTTGTCGTAGAAGGTGGCAAGCTCCTCCACTTCAACCGGCAGAACCCCCAGAGTCATTGCCGTCAACAGCACGCCAGCGTCGGGCACCCAGCCATAATGCGACTGAATCGCCCGCAGCAGGTCAACGATCAACTCATGAGGGTGAGCAAGCGCCGCCGCCCTGGCTTTGAAGCTGTCGATCTGCTTTTGTGGAAGAAGTTCTGTCATATAATCCTACAAATTAACGCGGAGGCGCAGAGTTGCTGAAAAGCAACAACTTCTTTGTTTTTCCAAGCCCTTAAAAACTTTCTACTTTGGTTTCCGCCGCGTCTTCGTGCCTCAGCGTTGAATCCCTACCGATCCAGATCCGCCAGAACAAAATCGATTGCCCCCAGTATCATGATCAGGTCCGGAATCATCCAGCCCTTGGCCATCTTGGGCAGCACCTGCATATGGGCAAAGCTCGGCGTGCGGATCCGCAGCCGGTAAGGGATGTTGCCGCCATCACTGACCACGTAGTAACCGTACTCACCCTTGCTCGACTCGATGCCGCGGTAGCACTCGCCGCGCGGCGGTGTCATGCCCTGACTGACATTCATAAAATGGTGAATCAGCGTCTCGATATCCTGTTTGCCGGCATTGCGCTCCGGGTAGGCATAACGGAAATCGCTGGTCACGTAGGGGCCGTCCGGCATGTCGGCTGCCGCCTGCTTGACGATGCGCAGGCTCTGGCGCAGTTCATCCAGACGCACCAGGTAGCGGGCGAAGCTGCAGCCGCTGTTTGCGGTGGGGATATCGAACTCGAAACGCTCATAGCCGGAGTAGGGCATCTTTTTACGCAGATCCCATTGCAGGCCGCAGGCGCGCAGATTGGGTCCGGACATGCCCCAGTCGATCGCCTCGTCGAGGGTCGTGACACCGATGCCTTCGGTGCGTGCCCTGAAGATCGGCCCGTCGGTGAGCATGGAGTCGAGCTCGTCGATGCGCTTGTCGAAGTCACGGGTGAAGAGGTCCACGGTCGACTTCCAGCCGTCCGGCAGATCCATCGGCAGTCCGCCGATGCGGAACCATGACGGGTGCATGCGTCCGCCGGTAATCTGCTCGATGATATCGAAGATCTTTTCGCGCGATTCAAAGGCATAGAAAACCGGCGTCATGGCGCCGACATCGTGAGCAAAGGTTCCCAGCCAGACCAGGTGGCTGGCGATGCGGAACAGCTCGCAAAGCATCACCCGGATCACCTGAGCGCGCTCCGGCACGACAACTCCGAGCATAATCTCCAGCGGCAGCAGATAAGCCAGGTTGTTCTGCACGCCGGAGAGATAATCGATACGATCGGTGTAGGGGATGTACTGATTCCAATGCTGGCGCTCGGCTATCTTTTCGGCGCCGCGATGGTGATAGCCAAGATCGACGTCGACGTCTTCTACCTCTTCGCCGCAAAGCTTGGCGACCAGGCGTAAAATTCCATGAGTCCCGGGGTGATGCGGACCAATGTTGAGAATCATGGTTTCGTCATCGATCTGCTGTGTTTCCCTGCCGGCAAAGAAGCTTTCAGCGTCGCGCGGCACCATCTGCATGGCTGCCTGCGGAGTGAACGCTGCCATTTCGGTAGCGCGACTGACATGTTCTTTGCGCAACGGATGTCCTTGCCAGTCGTGAGGCATGAGAATCCGGCGCAGATCGGGATGACCTTTAAAGTTGATGCCGAACATATCGAAGGCCTCGCGCTCGTACCAGTTGGCGGAGGTCCAGACGTCGATGACCGTCGGTGCTGCGGGCATCTCACCGTGCAGCGGCACCTTGACCCGCAAATAGCCGGGATCATCGTAGGAGAGCAGGTGGTAGACGAGGGTGAACTCGTGGTCTGGCCGGTTGCTCCGGGCACGTTCGTCGATGGCCGTCAGATCTTCAAGGCGGCGGTATCGGGTCGACGTCTGCTCTTTGAGAAAACGCAGCAGTTGTGGAGCGGTTTCCGTATCCGTCCAAAAGGTCGGCATATCGGCGCTCTTGGGGTCTTCACGCACCCGTTCACCGAAATGGTCATGCAGGGTTTTGCGAAGTTCGTCTGTAGACGCAACAAACTCGACGCGCGGTTGCGCCGGACGCCATATTTGTGCGGCACGATTTCCCCAGAAATCAGGTGGCATAGCTGAGGTGCCGCGATTCGGGCTGTTGCCGAAACCGGGACCACGCGTGTCGCGGCTCTTGCTGACGCCATCGACCAGCAACGGTAAAGAAGTCCCTTCACTGCCTCCCTGCAGGCCGAGCACCTTGCGAGCGGGACGCTCTTCGCCGGCGATCTTCTCCTGAAGGAGAATCAATCCCTGCATGAGTGCCTCCGGGCGCGGAGGGCAGCCTGGCACGTAGATATCAACCGGCAGAATCTGGTTGACCCCCTGCATTACGCTGTAGACATCATACATGCCGCCGGAGTTGGCGCAGCTGCCCATCGAAATGACCCATTTGGGGTTGGCCATCTGCTCGTAGACGCGCAGCATGCTGGCGCCCATCTTCTTGAAAGGCGTTCCGGAAATAATCATCAGGTCGGCCTCGCGCGGCGTGCTGCGTAGAACTTCGGCGCCGAAGCGGGCCAGATCGAAACGGGGTGTCATGGTCGCCATCATTTCGACGAAACAGCACGACAGGCCGAAGAACATCGGCCAGAGGCTGTTCTTGCGCCCCCAGTTGATGGCATCGTCCAGGGTGGTCAGGACGACATTGTCCGGCAGCTGTTCGCTCACCTGAGGCTCCCTTCCGCCCTGAGTTTCTCACACTGTGCTCGTGGACCCCAATCGAGGCCGCCGGTTTTCCAGATATGGATCAGGCCAAGGAAAAGAATGAAGATAAAGAAACAGACGTGGGCAAAGCCGTGCCAGCCAAGTCGGTCAGAAGCAACCGCCCAGGAGGCGACAAAGATCACCTCGACATCGAAGATGACAAAAAAGACGGCAACCAGATAAAAAGGCACCGGCCCCTTGATGCGGGCATTGTCAAAGGGAGAGATGCCTGATTCGTAAGGCTCCTGCTTCTGTCGGGAGCGGGTTTTCTGACCGAGTCCCCAGGAAAGCAGCAACAGCACTGCAATCAGAAAGATCGCGATGCCAATGTAGATTGCCAGAGCCAGATATGATTCGAAATCCGGAGGTGCCACCAGCAGCTGTGAAGGGGGTGGAGCAGGTGTCATAACAGGTAAACCGATCTTCGACAATATTGAATGCTATTCCATCAGCTTGACCTCTTCGAAGTGTCGCTCAATCCTAACACAGAAAAC
>JAVVDT010000003.1:0-2693 GCA_032250875.1 Desulfuromonadales bacterium
AGTCCGTCTCCTTCGCTTGTTCTCTACCTTGTCCATAAATAAGCCTCCCTGGTGTAAACTTATTTCAGGACGGGACATAGAAAACAAAAAGGCCACCTCAATCGAGGTGGCCTTTTTGCGTTTAACCGTTTCGGGAATTAAACAAGTCCGCGCTTCTGCGCATACAGGGTCAGGTCCACCCGGTTCTTGATCCCCAGCTTGCGGTAGATGTTGTGGATGTGGATCTTGATGGTGCCTTCCTGGACAATCAATTTCTCGGCAATTTCCTGGTTGCTCAGCCCGCCGGCGACCTGCTTCATGACCTCGATCTCCCGTGCCGTTAAAATCGTCGTCAGGCGTCGCATGCCGGCTTCGCGCTGCAGCATCTTTTCGAAAGCCTGGCCGATCGACTCCTTTTCCATCCAAAGACCGCCGGCGCCGACCTTCTGCAGACACTGCACCAGCAAGTGCGCAGGCATGTTCTTCAGCACCACACCTTTGACGCCATAACGCAGGGCATCGATCGTCTGTTCCTCATCCATCGTATTGGTGAGAATCACGACCTTGACGTCCAGAGAGCTGTTCTTCAACTCGTTGATCAGCTCGAGACCGCTGCGGTCCGGTAAATTGATATCGATCAGCAAAATATCGGGCTTGTGCTTCCAGGCTTCGTTCAAGGCTTCTTCAGCTGTGGCACAGGTGGCAAGCAGCTCCAGGTCAGGTGTCGTATTCAACAACTGGGTCAACCCGAGCAGGGTTAAAGGATGTTGGTCTGCTGCCACTAAAGTATAGGCCATAAGAGCTCCAGGACGGATGTCATTTCAAACTTGATGACCAAGTTTATCGCAAATTCCAAAAAAAAACAGCGAGAACCTTATTTTCACCATCTGTCGAACACCCTGAACAGCCGGCTTCTAAGGATGTCATTTTTGTTAAAAAGTGCCATTTTTAGTGCTTTTAGCCCCATTATTATACCGAAAGTTATAACCTATTCAACCTAACGGTAAATTGCTGCTTCCAAGGAAAGGGTTACAATAGATTCACTATAAGGAGAAAACCTATGAACCATATGGATGAAAAGAGGGCTTCGCAGCGTATTGAGGTTGAGGTGCCAGTCTACATCGGACACGAAAAAGCCGTGACGCGCGACATCAGTTGGGCCGGCATCTATTTCCTGACCGAACAGTCCTTTTCCGAGGGAGGCGAGTTAAACTTCTCCATCGATCTTTCATACGCCCTGCCAGGCAAGCCGATCAAGCTTGACTGTCAGGGAAAGGTGATTCGTGTAGAGCAGCATGGCAAGAAGTTCGGCATTGCTGCCAAAATTGATAACTTCCAGTACCTGCATTGATAACACGTCGCAACAGAACGAGATAAACAGGGTTAACTAAGCTTACTATTTGAGCAAGACATAACACGCAGCCAGCATAAGGGAGAAGGACCATGGCAGACGAAACCACCAGCACCCAAACCGAGACGACAGCAACGAATACTTTTGTTGTACCGGTCCCCGATCCAGGACAAAACATCACCGTCCTTCTGGACGCACAACAAATTCCGCAGATTACGTTTGACCCGGGCACCGAGAGTACCCAGGAGTTTGTTGGCAACGACCTCGTTTTTACATTGCCGGGCGGGGCGGTTCTGACCTTCGAGGATTTCGCTGCCGATGTGAATAACGGCGACGTCACGGCGATCATGCTGGCCGATGGCACCGTGATCCCGATCGAGGCGCTGATGGCGGCGTGGAACCTCGAAGTTCCCGAAACGGCCGCAGGGCCTGCTGAAGCAGGCGGCGGCAGCAGCCAGTACGCTGACGACATGGGCGATGCCCTCGCCGGCATCAACAAGCTTGGTGTTCAGGACCCCGATCCTTTGGCTGCAGCAGCACCTCAGGTTCAAGAAGATGAGCAGACGCCGATTGAGCTTCCTCCTGTCGTAGAAGTATCCATTGACGACGTTACGGTCACTGAACCTGATGTCGAAGAAACAGTGACTGCAACTTTCACCGTAACTCTCTCCCAGGCGACGACAGAAGATGTCACGATTGACTTTACCACTGCAGACGGCACTGCCATCTCAGGCGGCTCTGGTGTTGCTGAAAACGACTACGGTTTCACCAGCGGCACAGTGACCATCCCGGCCGGGTCGACTTCCGCGACCATCGAAGTCACCGTCATTGGTGACAACTACTTCGAAGGCAATGAACAATTCTTCGTAAATCTCTCTAACGCCACGGGCCCAGCAGTTATCGTTGACGATCAGGGTGTTGGCACTATTCTAGACAATGACCAACCAACTGTTTCGATCTCAGCTGTAGAAGGTGGGGCTGCGAATGAAGGCAATCCAGTCACTTTCCAGGTGGAACTAGATAAACCGAGCGACGAAGACACTTTGGTGACCATCAACGTCTACACAGGTCAAAGTGACGACGCCACTGAGGATCTCGACTATGACTCTTCCGGTGGCAAAGACGTGCAAACTTACACTGTCACAATCCCTGCGGGTTACACATCGGCAACATTCGATGTCAACACCTACGAAGATACGATTTACGAAGTTGACGAGACATTCTCGGCCCAAATTACAAGTGTGAGCAACCCTGTTGGTACAATTCTGGTAGATAGTACTCCGGCAACCGGCACCATCCTGGACGACGACGACCAGCCGGTCTTCTCGATCGATGATGTGACCGTGACCGAAGGCGTTGATGC
>JAVVDT010000003.1:2792-6283 GCA_032250875.1 Desulfuromonadales bacterium
GAACTCGGCCTTGCTCGGTGATGACTACACTGCCAACGATGCACTCACCGGCACATTGACCTTTGCCGCCAACGAGACGGAAAAGACCATCACCCTCAACATCGAAGATGATGACGTTTACGAGTTGACGGAGAACTTCAACGTTAACCTCAGTAACGCTGACGGGGCGACCATCACTGATGTTGCTGGTGAGGACGTTGGTACCGGCACCATCCTGGACGACGACGACCAGCCGGTCTTCTCGATCGATGATGTGACCGTGACCGAAGGCGTTGATGCCACCATTACTTTCACCGTCACCAAGACCGGCCTGACGTCGCAAGAGTCATCGGTAGACTACACGGTCGTTCCGAACTCGGCCTTGCTCGGTGATGACTACACTGCCAACGATGCACTCACCGGCACATTGACCTTTGCCGCCAACGAGACCACAAAAACGATTACTCTCAATATTACTGATGATGCGATTCCGGAGGACACAGAGACCTTTAATGTCAACCTCAGTAACGCTGACGGGGCGACAATCACCGATGTTGTTGGTGAAGATGTAGGAACAGGCACAATTCTCGATTCCGACATCCCAGACTTCCCATCTGGCCTTGCATACACAGTCGCTGGCAGTAAATCAGCCGCCGGCCAACACCTCTATAGCGTTGACCTGGAAACTGGTGAGACAACGAGAATCGGTGAAGTCACCGCAGAGGCAGCATTAGGACAAAACTCCGTAGGCGGGATGTCTCTTAATCCAATTGACGGCTATCTCTACGCCGTTGCTAATTCACAAGGCGGAAGCTGGTTGCTCAAAATTGACCCGACGACTGCAGAAACGACCGTCATTGATAGCGGCAATTTTGTAAAAACTTCTGCGGCAACTTTTGGTGCCGACGGGACATATTATGTTGCCATAGGGCAAAACGTATACATCTATGACCTCGAGAACCCGGGAGAGGCTCCAGACCCTAACAACGATAATGCCTCCTGGACACATCTGTTCTATACGGGGAAGAACAGCATTCAGGCAGACTCTATAGCTGTCTATTCTGATCCCGACACCGGGGATGCAACAGAAATGTACTTCACAGATGGCACAACGCTTTACAAATATGACTTCGCTGGTGATTCCGTTTCGACGATTGGGACTATCGAGGATGTTAACTCTGATGCTTTCAGCATCAACGGTCTCTCCTTTGATGACAATGGCACCTTGTGGGGCCTCGATGACTTGGGCACGATCGTAGAGATAGACCCAGTCACTGCTGAAGCGACAGAAGTTTCGACTCTTGCCAACAGTGATGTTACTGGTGGCGGGACAGATTCACTGGCAATCAGCGTCGCCGATCCTGGCTCATATGTCACAATTAGTGACGGCACCGATTCCTCAATGTACTATCTGCCAGATGATGACACAGGAGACTCAATTCCAGCCCCACCAGCAGACGTCACAATTGACAGTGATGGCAGCGGAAACGTATTCGTCGGCCAGGAAAACACTGATTACACCAGTGTTTCTGTGCAATCGGATAATGCAGCCAACATTACTGTTGGTGGCGATAACCCTAACACTGGAGATGTCGAAACTGAAAACAGCTTTGACACTGTAAATGTTCAGGTTCGTGGGGAAGGAGCTTCTAACATAACTGTCAATGATGCATCAACAGGTATGATTGACTCTGGCGAAGGCAACGATGTTATCACTGTCAATTCTGGAAACTTCACCATTTATGCTGATGGTGGCGATGACACGATTAACCTCAGTAGTGCAAGCAGTACAGATCATGTTGTCTTCAGTGCCAATGCTGGAGAAGGCAGCGACATAATCAACAACTTCGACACAGCAGAGGATACATTGAGCTTTGCCGACCTGCTTGACGAAGGGGTTGCCGGACTTGATGATGATCTTGCCGCCTATACTGATTATATTGATGTCGTAAGTGTTGATGGCGGCGACGTTACTTTGACAATTCACAACCAAAGCGGTGGGCCAGAGACCACAGAAGTCACTCTGGCAGGTGCCGGGTCAGATTATGGAGATTTCAGTGGCACCCTTACTGACATGATCTCCACATTTGGCAATGATGCAATTAATGTAGACACCTACGCATCGTAGGACAAAAAATGCAGGGGCAGCTTTTGCTGCCCCTGCTAAGAATTATCAGCAGCCAGCAGGGCTGCTATGCCCTGCCAACACTTAATTAATTTATGAGTTGGCTTTGATTCATTACAAGAGTTAGGGGAAGTACTATGGCTGACGATCCTAAAGTGACTGTGCAAGCCGAAGCAGGAGCAGAGACAACCACACAAGATGCTGCAAACCTCAACGCTCTGATCGTTGATGACTTTGCGGCGCTTGTTTACCTGGAAGTTCCAGAAGCCGGGCAGACGCAGGAGGTTCTCCTGGCGGTCGGCGACATCGTCCGGATGAACTTCGACATCAACGGACAGACCCTTATCCTCGACGGCGAAGACTTGCGCATCGAGTTTGACAACGGTGCGGTCATCGTTCTGGATAATTTCGCAACTCTCGTTGATGAAGGCTTTGCCCCCCTGCTCACCATGCCTGATGGCGCCATGATCCCCGGCGACATTCTCGTGTCAGCCTTGACTGATCTTTCCATTGAAGCAGCCGCTGGAGAAGCCGCAGCAAGTGGCGGTTCCGGTGAGTACCGTGCCGATATGGGTGCCGTTCTCGACGGCATCAACAAGCTTGGCGTACAGGATCCCGACCCCTTTGCAGCAGAAGTCCAGCAAGTTCAGGAAGATGAACAAACTCCGGTCAATAATGGCCCGGTTGCTAATGATGATATCTACGATCCTGATGCTGAGGACGATCCTTTTACCACACCGGAAGACACGCCACTGGTCATCGACACCGACGCTATTCTGGCCAACGACACTGACGTCGAAGACGGCACTCCTGAATTTAACCAGATAATCAATGGACCGAGCCATGGCCAGCTTGAAGACAATGGTGACGGCACATTCACCTATACGCCTGACCCCGACTACAACGGTGAAGACAGTTTTGTCTATGAAGTCATCGACAGTGATGGCGCAACGGCACAGGCAGAAGTTACGATTAATGTCACTCCGATCAACGATCCGCCGGTTGCCGAAGATGATCAGTACGAAACCGACGAAGATACCCCACTGGTCGTAGAGGGCAACGTATTAGATTCTTTACTTGAAAATGATAGCGATATCGACGGTGATGATTTAACCGTTAACACTACTCCAGTTACCGGGCCGGAAAACGGTGAATTGGTCCTTAACGAAGACGGGACCTTCACTTACACGCCTAATGAAAACTTTAACGGCGAAGACTCCTTTGAATATGAAGTGACAGATGGGCAAGGTGGTTCTGATACAGCCACTGTTACTATCGTCGTAAATCCGGTTAACGATCCGCCGTCTATCTCCACCGATCCGGGCACCGTGGGCGGTGTCAACGATGAAGTGTCTGAGTCCGGTCTGGATGAAGGCTCGAATCCGAG